>JBILSW010000340.1:0-4149 GCA_044371895.1 Rubrivivax sp. | reverse complement strand
GTCGAGCGTGGCCAGCGCGGGCACGATGGCGATGTCCGGCTCGGCGCCGCCCTCGGCCGCCAGCTCGCGCAGCAGCGCGGCCAGGTCCAGCGGCGCCGCCTGCAGCGCGGCGTGGCCCCGCTGCAGGCGCTCGCTCTCCAGCAGCGTGGCCACGAGGTCGCGCATCTCGGCCAGGTCCTTCAGCAGCGCCGCGCGCTCGGGGGTGTCGTCCAGCAGCTCGGCGTTGAGCCGCGCGCGCGTCAGCGGGCTGCGCAACTCGTGGCTGATGGCCAGCAGCAGCGTGCGCTTCGCCTCCAGCATGCCGGCCAGGCTGCCGGCCATGCCGTCGATGCGGGTGGCCAGCGCGCCGAGTTCGTCGTCGCGCAGCCGCCCGTTGCGCGCGTAGGGCGCGAAGGCGGCGATCGGCCGGTCGAAGCGGCCCTCGGTGTAGGCGGCCACGCCAGCGCCGATGGCGTCCAGCGGCCGCAGCAGCCGCCGCACTGCGAGGTAGGCCAGCGCGGTGACGCCGGCCAGCAGCGCCAGCGCGATCCAGCCCAGGCGGCGCGGCCGCTGGCTGTCGGGCGGGGCCACCAGGCCGAAGCGCAGCACGTGGCCGTCGGCCAGCGTGCGCGCCAGGCCCCAGCCGCCGGGGCCGTCGCGGTCGTCGGCGTCGTCGCCGTGGTCGTAGCTCCGGCCCGGGTGGCTGTCGTAGCCCAGCACCGCCCCGCCGCGGCGCCCCCCCCCCGGCACCCGCAGGGCGAGGGCGCGTGCGCGCGCCAGATCGGGCGGCGTGCCGATCTCGGCGGCCAGGCGGTCCGCGTAGTCGGCCGCCAGCGGCTGCGCATAGCCCTGCCAGCCGCCCTGCAGCGCCCGCTGCAGCGTGCCCAGCAGCAGCAGGCCCAGCACCAGCGCCAGCAGCAGGAACAGCGCCAGCAGCCGCAGCTCCAGGCTGTGGCGGAAGCGGTGCGCGGCTTGCCGCAGCGACGCGAGCACGGCCATGCGGTCAGGTGCGCACGCCGGCGAACAGGTAGCCAGCGTTGCGCCGCGTGTGGATCACGTCCAGCGGCTCGAGCTTGCGGCGCAGCCGGCTGACCAGCAGGTCGACGGCGCGGCTGTGGATGTCTTCGGCGGCATGGCCGCGCAGCCGGTTGAGGATGTCGTCGCGCCCGAACACCCGGCCGGGCACGGCGGCCAGCATCAGCAGCAGCTCGAACTCGGTGCCGGTGAGTTCCAGCGCGCGGCCGTCGAGCTGCACGGTGCAGCGCGCGGGGTCGATGCTCAGCCGCTCGAAGTGCAGCGGCGCCGGGGCCGCAGGGGCGGCGGCCGCCGCCGCAGCGGCCGCAGCGCTGCGCCGCCACACCGTCTGCAGCCGCGCCAGCAGCTCGCGCGGCTCGAAGGGCTTGGGCAGGTAGTCGTCGGCGCCGAGCTCCAGGCCCACGACGCGGTCCATCACGTCGCCACGCGCGGTGAGCATCAGCAGCGGCAGCGCGCCCAGTGGCGGCGGCTCGCGGCGCAGCACCCGGCACAGCTCGAAGCCGTCCATCTCGGGCAGCATCACGTCCAGCAGCGCGGCGTCGAAGCGGCCCGCGCCGCCGGTGCGCAGCAAGGCCAGCGCGTCGCTGGGGCGTGTGGCCTGCTGCAGCTCGATGCCGTGGCGGCGGAAAAACGCCGCCAGCGGCGCGCCCAGCGCCTCGTCGTCGTCGACGAGCAGCAGGCGGCGGGTCGCGGGCGGGGGCGGCACTCCGCGATCCTACGGGGCCGCCGTTCAGCGGCCGTCGCGGCCCTCTCGGCCCCGAGCCAGCTTCTCGCGCAGCTCGGCCTGCTGGGCCGGGCGCAGGCTGTCGTAGAAGTCGGCCGCGGCGTTGATCAGCGCCGGGCTCTGCGCGGCGGCCATCGCCAGCTGCGCCTGCACCAGCGTGTTGACGCGGCCGCGGTCCAGCGTGGGCCCGGCGATGGCGGCCTTGAGCTCCTCGCGCGGGTCGGCGCTGGTGGACACAGCCGCGTTGCGCACCTCGCGCAGCCGCTCGGCCAGCGCGGCCAGCCGCGCCTTCTGGGTGGCGTCGAGCTCGAGCTCGCGCGCTGCCCGCTCGATCAGCCGGCCCTGCAGCGGCGCGGCCTCGGCGGCCGAGACCGGCTTCCAGCCGGCGTAGGCGCCGGCGAGGCGGCCGTGCTCGCGGTGGGCGTAGGCGGCAAAGCCGGCGAGCAGCGTGGCGGCGGCGGCCAGGCCGATGAGGGTGCGCTTGATCCAGGTCTTCATGGGCAACTCCGTGGGTGGGTGAACGGTGTGCCCATGGTCGGCAGCCGGCGCCGCGGCGTCCTGTCGCGGCGGTATTGCTGCGTATCGTTTCTTGTCAAGGCGGGCGTCAGGGAGCGGGTGGAACAATCGCCGCCAACCCCTGCACCCGGAGAACCCTCCCATGAACCTCAAAGGCAAGACCGCCCTCGTCACCGGCAGCACCAGCGGCATCGGGCTGGGCATCGCGATCAGCCTGGCGCGACAGGGTGCCACGCTCGTGCTGAACGGCTTCGGCGACGTCGACGGCGCCAAGGCCCGCGTGGCCGCGCTGGGCGTGCCCGTGCACTACCACGGCGCCGACATGAGCAAGCCCGCCGAGATCGAGGCCATGATGGCCTTCGTGGCCGAGGCCGCCGGCGGCGTGGACATCCTCGTCAACAACGCCGGCATCCAGCACGTGGCCAACGTCGAGGACTTCCCGGTCGAGCGCTGGGACGCGATCATCGCCATCAACCTTTCGAGCGCCTTCCACACCAGCCGGCTGGCCATCCCGGCCATGCGTGCGCGCAACTGGGGCCGCATCGTCAACATCGCCAGCGCGCACGGCCTGGTGGCCAGCGCCGCCAAGAGCGCCTACGTGGCGGCCAAACACGGCATCGTCGGCCTGACCAAGGCCAGCGCGCTGGAGCTGGCGACCACCGGCGTCACCGTCAACGCCATCTGCCCCGGCTGGGTGCTGACGCCGCTGGTGCAGAAGCAGATCGACGCCCGCGCCGCGCGCGACGGCCTCAGCGGCGACGAGGCCCGCGTGGCGCTGCTGGGCGAGAAGCAGCCCTCTCAGCAGTTCACCACGCCCGAGCAGCTGGGCGAGCTGACCGTGTTCCTGTGCTCCGAGGCCGCCGCCAACGTGCGCGGCGTGGCCTGGGCCGTGGACGGCGGCTGGACTGCCCAGTAGCCGAAGGCGCTGCAGGGGGGGCTCAGCTCTCCGCCGTGAAGCCAATGCGCTTGACCAGCGGCCCCCAGCGCTCGAGTTCGGCGCGCTGGCTGCGCGCCATCTCGTCGATGGTGCTGCCTTGCGCGATGAGGCCGACGACGCCGATGCCGTCGATCACCGCGCGGTCGCGCAGCGCCGCGTTGATGGCCTGGTTGGCGGCCTGCACCACGGCCATCGGCGTCTTGGCCGGGGCGTGGAAGCCGAACCACTCCTCGGTGGTGAGCTCGCCAAAGCCCTGCTCGGCGAAGGTGGCCACCTCGGGCGCGAAGGGCAGGCGGGCGCGCCCCGAGAAGGCCAGGATGCGCAGCTTGCCGGCGCGGTGGTTGGCCAGGAAGTCGCCGCCGGGCGTGAACATGCAGGCGATCTGGCCACCCACGACGTCGGTGATGCCCGGCACGCTGCCGCGGTAGGGAATGTGCTTGAACTCGAAGTTCTGGCTCAGCCCGAGCAGCGCGCCCAGGAAGTGCGGCGTGCTGCCGGCGGCGGGGCTGCCGTAGTTGGCCTTGTCGGGGTTGGCCTTGGCCCAGGCGATGAAGCCGCGAACGTCCTTCACGCTGTCGGGCACGACGGGGCCCACCGCGAAGCCGTGGTGGATGATGGCCGTGGTCGACACCGGCTGGAAATCCGCCACCGGGTCGTAGCTCAGCTTGCGGTAGACGTGCGGGTAGATCGACACCGTGCTGTACGGGCCCATGCACAGCACCGAGCCGTCGCTGGGCGAGGCCTTCAACGTGTCCAGCGCGATGCGGCCGCCGGCGCCGGGCTTGTTCTCGACGATGGCGGCGTTCTTCGCGTAGGCCGAGCCGGCCACGCGCTCGGCGACCCGGCGGCAGACGATGTCGCCGGCACTGCCGGCCGGGAAGCCGTACAGGAACTTCGGCTGCTCGAAGGCCTGGGCGCGGGCGCGGCCGGCCATGCCGGTGGCGGCAAGGGCGCCGCG
>JBILSW010000339.1:0-4152 GCA_044371895.1 Rubrivivax sp. | reverse complement strand
ACCGCGCTGGCTGGCGATGCCACCGTGCCGGTGCCACGCTTCGACGTGGCCAGCCTCGAGCAGCCTCAACTGTTCGACGCCCGGTACCAGGGCCTGCCCGTGCGCGGTGCGGTGTTTTCGGTGACCAGCCCGATGATCGACCGCACCGTCTCCATCGTCGTCGTCGAGACCACCGCCAAGCGGGCGGCGCTGGTGCGCGACCTGCAGCTGGCCATCGTGCTGCCAGCGCTGGGGCTGGGGCTGGTCACCTTCGGCCTGCTGGGCTGGGGCGTCAACCGCGGCCTGCGGCCGCTGCGCCGGCTCAGTGGCGAGATCGGCCTGCGCGAGCTGCACGACTGGCGGCCGCTGCCGCTGCAGCGCGTGCCGGCCGAGGCGCTGCCCATGGTGGAGCGCATCAACGACCTCATGCTCGACGTGCAGCACTCGGTGGCGCTGCAGCGGCGATTCGTGGCCGACGCGGCGCACCAGCTGCGCACGCCGGTGGCCGGCATCCGCGTGCTCGCCCAGGAACTCGAGCGCGAGCTGCAACGCGCCGGCGTCGAACCCGGCCGCGCGCTGCTGGCCGAACTGCAGAGCTCGACGCAGCGGCTGTCGCGCCTGATCGGGCAACTGCTGAGCCTGGCCAGCTCGGAGACCTCGCTCACGCTGCAGGGCGAGCAGGCCACGATGGACATCGTGCCCCTGGTGCGCGAGGCCGCCGAGCCCCTGGTGCTGGAGGCGCTGCGTCAGGGCCGGCAGATCGAGCTCGACGCGCCCAGGCAGCCCGTGCCGGCGCGCGCCCACCCCATCTGGCTGGGCGAGGTGGTGGCCAACCTGCTGGACAACGCACGGCGCTACGGCGGCGGGCAGATCCGGTTGCGCATCGTGCATCTGGGCAGCGGCGGCGCCGAAGTGGTGGTGGAGGACGACGGCCCCGGCGTCCGCCCAGACGAGCTGCCGCGGCTGTTCGAGCCCTTCTGGCGCGGCGAGCGCGCCGACCTGCGCAGCGACGGAGGCACCGGCCTGGGCTTGGCCATCGCGCACGAGATCGTCACGCGGCTGGGCGGCACGCTCGAGGCGGCGACGCGGCCGCAGGTGGACGGCATGCGCTTCACGGTGCGGCTGGCGGCCTGAGGCCAGGCCCCGCGCCGGTCCCCGGCGGTGCGGCTATCGCTGGAACGGCTTGCCGCTGAAGCGCGCACCCGGCTGGATGCCGCGCTTGGCGAACCAGCCCTGGTTCATCTCGAGCGCGAAGCGGACCGGCCGCGCGGAGCAGTGCGACTGCTCGGACCTGGGCGTCATGTCGGCCAGGTTGACGATGGTGCCGTCGTCGGCGAGGAACGCGATGCTCAGCGGCAGCAGCGTGTTGCGCATCCAGAAACAGCGCACGCCTGGCTCCTGGCTTACGAACAGCATGCCCTCGTTCGTGCCCATGCTGGTGCGGAACATCATGCCGGTGGCCTGCTGCTCGGGTGTCGCGGCGAGCTCGGCCTGCACGACGTGGATGCCGATGGTCAGCGGCGTGGTGGGCAGCTTGGGCTGCGGGCCGGTCTGCGCGGCGGCAGGGGCCGCGGCCAGGACGGCCAGGGCGGCCAGGATCGGGGCCAGGGCGGTGATGCGCTTGATCGATGTCATGGAACGTGCCGGATGTGCCGGCTAGATTATTGTGTGGCTGCGTCCCTGTCCTCCCCGTCCGAAGCGGCCGTCGACGTCGTCGACGACCCGCTGGAGTTCGGCCGCTTCACGCGCTGGGTCAGCGGCCCGGCGGGGGAGCGCCGCGCCGAGAGCTCGCTGCAGCTGGCAGGCATGCACTGCGCAGCCTGCGCCGGCCTGATCGAGAACGCGCTCGCGCGCGTCGACGGCGTGGCCGCGGTGCAGGTCAGCGCCGCCAGCGAGCGCGCGAGCGTCACATGGGATCCCGAGCGCACCCGCCCCTCGGCGCTGATCGCGGCCGTGCGTCGCGCCGGCTACGACGCCGTGCCCGACGCCGCCGCGCCGGCGCGCGAGATGCGGCGCCGCGAGGCGCGGCAGGCCCTGTGGCGCCTGTTCGTCGCCGGTTTCTGCGCCATGCAGGTGATGATGTTCGCGTGGCCCAGCTACGTGGCCACGCCCGAGGAGCTCGGCGCCGAGATGCTGCGCCTGCTGAACTGGGGCAGCTGGATGCTCACGCTGCCGGTGATGGCCTTCTCGGCGACGCCGTTCTTTGCCGGCGCCTGGCGCTCGCTGCGCAGCGTTCTGGCCGGGCGGGGCCGCCTGTTCGACCCCCGCGCCATCGGCATGGACGTGCCGGTCGCGCTGGGCCTGCTGATGACGTTCGTGGCCAGCACCGGTGCCACCTTCGACGCCGGCGGCCCGTTCGGCCGCGAGGTCTACTTCGATTCGCTGACCATGTTCGTGAGCTTCCTGCTCGGCGCGCGCTGGGTGGAGCTGAAGGCCCGGGGCCGCGCGGCCGAGCAGCTCGAGCGCGCCATGGCCCGGCTGCCCGAGACCGCCTGGCGCGTGGGCCCCGACGGCGCCGCGAGCGCCGTCAGCACGCTGCGCCTGCACGTGGGCGACCTGGTGCGCGTCCCGCTGGGCCAGGCCTTCCCGGCCGACGGCGTGCTGCACGAGGGCCGCACCGAGGCCGACGAGTCGCTGCTCACCGGCGAGTCGACGCCCGTGGCCAAGTCCGAGGGCAGCCCGGTGGTGGCCGGCAGCGTGAACGTGGGTTCGCCGGTGCTGGCGCGCGTGGAGCGCATTGGCGGCGACACGCGGCTGGAGGGCATCGTCTCGATGCTCAAGAGCGCGCGGGCGCAGCGCCCGGCCGCCGCGCGGCTGGCCGACCGCTGGGCGCCGCCCTTCCTGTGGGCGGTGCTGCTGCTGGCGGCGGGCGGTGCCGCGGCCTGGAGTCTGATCGATCCGTCGCGCGCCGTGTGGGTGGCGGTGTCGGTGCTCATCGTCACCTGCCCCTGCGCGCTGTCGCTGGCGGCGCCGGCCACGCTGGTGGCCGCGGCGCGCGGCATGGCGCGCGAGGGCGTGCTGCTGCAGCGTCTGGATGCCATCGAGGTGCTGGCCAAGGCACGCCAGATGGTGTTCGACAAGACCGGCACGCTGACCGAGGACCGTCCCTCGCTGGCGGGGGTTCGACTGCGGCCGCTGGCAAGGCCGGCTGCCGACGTGGCTACGCTTCGGCGCCACGCGGCGTCGCTCGCGGGCTGGTCGCAGCACCCGCTGTCGCGCGCGCTGGTCGCGGGCCTGGGCGAGCTCCCCGCGGGCTGGGTGACCGTTCGCGAAGTGCCCGGCGCGGGCGTCGAGGGCGTCGATGCGCAGGGCCGCGCCTGGCGCCTGGGCTCGCCTGCCTGGGCCGCGGGCGAGGGCGGCGACGACGCCGTAGTGCTGGCCTGCAACGGCGTGGCCCAGGCCGGCTTCGACTTCGACGAGACGCTGCGCGAGGACGCGGCCGAGGCAGTGGCGCACTTGCAGACCGACGGCGCGCAGGTGACGCTGCTCAGCGGCGACCGCACCGCGCGCGCGCAGGCCCTGGCCGCGCGGCTGGGCATTGTGCGCGTGCTGGCCGGGGCCACGCCCGAGGCCAAGCTGGCCGAGCTCCGCGCACTGCAGTTCGCAGACGGACCCGTGGTGATGGTGGGCGACGGCGTCAACGACGCACCCGTCCTGGCGCGTGCCGACGCCTCGCTGGCCATGGGGCAGGGCGCCCTGGTGGCGCGTGCCCAGGCCGATGCCGTGGTGACCTCCAGCCGCCTGACCGACATCGTGCGCGCGCGTGCGCGCGCCAGGCGCGCCGTGGCCATCGTGAAGCAGAACCTGGTGATGTCGGCGACGTACAACGCCATCTGCATCCCGCTGGCGCTGGTGGGCTGGCTGCCGCCGTGGGCCGCGGGTCTGGGCATGGCGCTGAGCTCGCTGGTCGTGATCGTCAACGCCCAGCGCGCCGCGCGTTGAAGGCAGGCCCCGCATGGAAAGCCTGTACCTGCTGATTCCGCTGTCGGCGCTGATCGTGCTGGGCATCATCGCCGTCTTCGGCTGGGCGCTGAACCGCGGCCAGTTCGAGGACCTCGAGCGCGAAGGTGAACGGATCCTGACAGACGAGCCCGAGACGGTTGACGCCGGTCAAGCCCGCCGCGAGGACTGAACGGAAGAATACCCGGACAGGCTGCAGGCGTTGCAGCCCAT
>JBILSW010000338.1:0-4159 GCA_044371895.1 Rubrivivax sp. | reverse complement strand
GACGCCTACCGCGGCGAGACGGTCAAGGCCGTGATCGTGCTGCGCGCCGAGCACCGCGGGCATGCGCAGCCCGAGGACGTCATCAACTGGGCGCGCGAGCACATGGCGGCCTACAAGGTGCCGCGGCTGGTGGCGTTTGCCGACGCGCTGCCCAAGAGCGGCAGCGGCAAGGTGATGTGGCGGCTGCTGCAGGAGGCCGAGCTGGCCAGGTCGGCGGCCTGAGGGCGGTTCAGCCGCGGCTTCCCATGAAGATTCTCACGCCGCTTCACACCCGGCTGATGGCCAGCTGCAGCGCCCGCGCGTCATTGCTGGCGCGGTGGCGCGCCAGGCCCAGCTCGGCCACGGCGTCGCGGTGCACGGCGTCCAGTCGCGCCAGCCGGCGCTCGTCCAGCAGCATGGCCACCGACTCCAGCCGGAAGCGCAGCGCCCGCCCGGCCTCGTCGAACAGCAGCGCCAGCCAGGGGTAGTCGTGTGCCCAGCCGTCGCAGTAGACGGTCTGGCCGGCGAGGTCGGCGTTGAGCAGGTCGGCCACCTCGGCGATGGCGCGACCGTGCTGCAGCAAGGTCGGCCGCACGATGCCGTGCACGCGCTCGGCCGCGGGGTCCCAGTGCGTCCAGTGCGGCGCCGGGCACACGAGGGTGCAGCGGGCGCGGCCATCGCCCAGCACGTAGCCGATCTCGATGGGATAGCTGCGCGCGCCGAAGCCGGAGGCTTCGATGTCGAGGATGGCAGGCACGGCCAGCATGGTTCTGCAGGCCATTCTGGGCGGGGCGCGTGCGGTCCGGGCGTGCGCCCGTCACGGATGCGCCGGGCCTGGCGCCTACGCGCCGCGCAGCAGCCGCGCCGGCGACAGCTTCATGCCCGACAGCAGCCACTGCGCGCCGGCGCCCAGGCTCAGCGCGCAGGTGCCCACCGCAACCAGCGCACCCAGGCCGAGCAGGCCGCTGCCGTCGACATCGAGCCGCCACCACAGCACACTCTGCGCCAGCAGCCCGCCAAAGGCCACGGCAAACAGCGCCGTCACGCTGCCCAGCAGCGCGTACTCCCAGCGCAGCACGCGCCGCAGGCTGCTCACGCGCGCACCCACGGCGTGCATCACGCTGGCCTCGTAGATTTGGCGGGCGCGGCTGGCCGTCACCACGCTGGCCAGCACCAGCAGGCTGGCCAGCAGGCAGGCCCCGGCGGCCACGGCCATGGCCACACCCGCCTGGCCGAGCAGCGTGCGTGTGGCCTGCAGCAGCGCGTGCGTGCGCACGGTGACGACGTGCGGTGCGCTGGCGGCCAGGCGGTCCTGCACGGCGATAGCGTCGGCTTCCGAAAGCCAGGCCGCGCCGACTTCGCGCGTGACGAAGGGATCGAGCACGCCGTCGCTGAACATGGCCTCCAGCCACAGGCGCGACTGCATGCGCTTCTGGCCGTAGATGGCCACCAGCGTGGCCTCGGCAGGCTGGCCCTGGATCTCGAAGCGCAGCCGGTCGCCGAGGTGCAGGCCCAGGGCCTCGGCCTCGCGGTCTTCCATGGCCACCTGGGGCGGGCCGCGGTAGCCGGCCGGCCACCAGGCGCCCTGTTCGAGCAGCACCTCGTCGATGGCTTGGCTGCGGTGGCTGAGTTTGTGCTCGTCGCGCGCGGCGCGCTGCAGTTGCTCGTCGGCGCTGGCTTGCAGCTCGACGCCGTTGACGGCCACGACGCGGCCCAGCACGAGCGGCGCGGTCTCCAGCTTGGTCAGGCTGCCGGCGTTGGCCACGGCGGCCTCGAGCAGGGGGCGCTCGCCGGTCTGCAGATCGTGGAATACCAGGCCCGGTGCCTGCTTCGGCACAGTCTCCGCCAGAGTGCGCAGCAGCGAGCCCACCACCACGGTGCAGGCCACCAGCAGCGTGAGCGAGGTGCCCAGGGAGAGCAGCGCCGGCCGCATCGGCGAGGCCGGCCGTGTCACGCCGGCCAGGGCCACGCGCAGCTCGAAGGGCAGCGCGCCGTCGCGCGCCAGCAAGGCACGTGCACCGGTCGCGAGTAGCCGCACCAGGCCCTGCAGCACCAGCACGAGCAGGGCCACCGCAGCCACGAAGGCCAGGCCGAAGCGGGCGTCGGGCAGCCACAGCAGCATCAGCGCCAGCCCGGCTGTGCCCGCAGCGGCGGTGACGAGCCAGGCCCGCCGCGGCGTCTGGAGCACCGTGCCATCGACGCCGCGGAACAGCGCCGCCGGGCTCACCGACAGCGCCCGCGCCACCGCCGGCCACGCGAACACCAGCGCCGTCATCACGCCGAAGCCCAGCCCCAGAAAGGCCGGCACCACCGCGGCCGAGGGCGTCCACACCAGCGGCAGCCTCTCGGCCGCCACGCCCAGCGCCGCCAGCGCCAGGCCCAGGCCGACGGCCACGCCCACGGCGCTGCTGCCCAGGGCGAGCATCAGCACCTGCAGCAGCACGAGGCGCGCCAGGGCGCCATCGCGCAGGCCCACCGCGCGCAGCGTGGCCCAGGCGGCCAGCTTGCCCTGCAGGTAGGCCTGCACGCTGTTGAACACGCCCAGGCCACCGATGAACAGGGCCGTGAAGCCCACCAGCAGCAGCCCCGAGGCCACCTGGCCTAGCAGCTCGCCGATGCGGTCGTTGCGGTCGGCCACGGTGCGCAGTTCGGCGCTGCTGCGCGGGAACGCGGCGAAGAAGGCGCGGCGGGCCTCGCCGGGCTCGGCGCCCGCGGGCAGCGCCACGCGCAGCTTTTGCTCGAGGCGGCTCGCGGGTTGCACCAGGCCGCTGGCGGCCAGAGCGGCGTCGCTCACCAGCACTGGCGCACCGCGCCACTCGGCGCGCAGACTGCGGTCGGGCTGGCGGCGAATGAGGGCGCGCACATCAAGCGCCAGGTCGCCAATCTCCACGGTGCTGCCGGGCGGAAGGCCCAGGCGCTGCGCGAGTACGGGATCGATGGCGATGCCGTGGCGGCCGTCCCTCAGGGCCAGCGCCTCGGCCAGCGGCTGCGCGGGCTCGAGCTTGAGCGTGCCCACCAGCGGGTAGGCCGCATCGGCGCTCATCAGCTCCACCAGCTGCGAGCGGCCGTCGGGCGCGCGCAGCATCGTGCGCAGCTGCTGCACCTCGGCCACTCGGCCGCGCGCGGCCCACCAGGCGCGCTCGTCGGCGGGCAGCGCTCGGTCGCTCTGCACCTCCACGTCGCCGCCGAACAGCGCGCGCACTTCCGTCTGCAGCGCGGTGGCCAGCTGGCGGTGCAGTACGCCGCCGGCCGACACCAGCGCCACGCCCAGCGTCAGGCACAGCGCGAACACCACCAGCGGGCGGCCGCCGGCGCGCAGGTCGCGCCAGGCCAGGTCAAGCAGGAAGCGCGGCATCGGCGGGGGCGGCGTTGCGGGCGGGCGGAGCCTCGGCCTGGGATTCGGCCTGCGCTTCGGAAAGACAGCCGTCGTGCAGGCGCAGCACGCGGTTGCAGCGGGCGGCGAAGGCCGGGTCGTGCGTCACGAGCACCAGCGTCATGCCCTGGTCGCGCTGCAGGCCAAAGAGTAGCTCGCGCACGCGCTCGCCGGTGGTGTCGTCGAGGTTGCCGGTGGGCTCGTCGGCCAGCAGCAGGCGCGGGCGGTGCACCACGGCGCGCGCGATGGCCACGCGCTGCTGCTCGCCGCCCGACAGGCGCGCGGGGTGGTGGTCGGCCCGCTCGGCCAGGCCCACGCGCTCCAGCATGGCGTGGGCGCGCGGCCGTGCGTCGCGTGCGCCGGCCATCTGCAAGGGCAGGGCCACGTTGTCGAGCGCCGTAAGGCTGGGCAGCAGGTGGAAGGACTGGAAGACGATGCCGATGCGGTCGCGCCGCAGGTCGGCCAGCGTGTCGCCGTTCTCGGTGCCGAGGTCGATGCCGTCGACGGCGATGCGGCCTGCAGCGGGGCGCTCCAGGCCCGCCAGCAGCAGCAGCAGCGAGGTCTTGCCCGAGCCCGAGGGCCCGACCACGGCGATGCTGGAGCCGGCCTCGACGCGCAGCGAGACGCCGCGCAACACATCGATGCGCCGGCCCTCGGCCTCGTGGTGCATCGAAACGCCGTCCAGGGCCAGTGTCGCGCCGGCGGGGGTGGGGGGTGAGCTCATGCCGGCAGTGTCGCTGCGTGGCTCCGGGCCGCGCGGCTGAAGGGCCTTGCCGGCGCGGCGGCGGCTCAGCGCGCGGGCGGCCG
>JBILSW010000337.1:0-4160 GCA_044371895.1 Rubrivivax sp. | reverse complement strand
GCCCAGCCCGCTCAGCCGCGTCGCGCTGTTCGTGGCCAGGTCGATCACCGCGATGGCGTTGTTCTCCTGCAGCGTGACGAAGGCCTTGCTTCCGTTGGGCGCGATGGCGATGTACTCCGGCTCCCAGTCCATGCCCGGCTGGCGCACGTTCAGGCCCATGTTGCTGGCCTGCGGCACGAGGCCGCCGAACACCGGCTGCGCCACCACCGTTCGCGAGCCCACGTCGATGATGCTGACGCTGCCCACGGGATCGGGCAGGCCGTAGGCGGTGTCGGCCACGGCGTTGGGCGTGCCCTCGTTGGCCACCAGCAGGCGCTTGCCGTCGGGCGTGAAGGTCAGCATGTCGGGCAGTGCGCCCACGGTGATCGGGCTGGCGCCGGCCAGCGGCGCGCGCGTGGCGGTGTCGTACATCACCACCAGGCCGGGCAGGCGGCGGTCGGCGCTGTTGGCGAAGGCCAGCGCCGCCACGCCACCGTGGATGGCCACGCTGTTGAGGTCGCCGAAGGCGCTGGTGCCGATGAAGCCCAGGCGCGCGCCCGTGGCCACGTCGAGTACGTCGACGCCGCTGGGCCCGCTGACCCACAGCGTGCGGCTGGCCGCCTCGAAGCTGACGATCTCCGACAGGAAGGGCGTGCTGCCGGCGCCGGCGTGGGTCTGCGTCCACTGCAGGCTGGCGGTGCCCAGCGTGGCGGCGGCGGGCAGGGCCAGCAGGGCGGAGCCCAGGGCGACGAGCGAGCGGCGGAGCGGCATGGCAGTGGAGGTTGGATGCCGCATGCTGGTCCCGCCGCGTGACAGCACCGTGACCTTACCTTGACGGCCGCTGCCGACCCCCGCGACGAAGGGGCGTGCTAGGGTGCAGGCTGACCCGTAGCCATCGCCGAGCCTGCCGATGCACCTGGCCGTCTACAGCACCCGCCGCTACGACCGCGAATTCCTGGAGCGCGCCAACGCCGCCGGCCGCCACCGGCTGAGCTTCCTGGAGGCGCGCCTGGAGCCGGCCACCGTGGCCGCGGCGGGCGAGGCCGACGCCGTGTGCGCCTTTGTCAACGACCGCCTCGACGCCGAAGTGCTGCGCGCGCTGCACGCGCGCGGCGTGCGCCTGGTGGTGCTGCGCTCGGCCGGCTTCAACCATGTCGACCTGGCCGCGGCCGCCGAACTGGGCATCGCGGTCGGCCGCGTGCCGGCGTACTCGCCGCACGCTGTGGCCGAGCACGCCGTGGCGCTGGTGCTGGCGCTCAACCGCAAGATCCACAAGGCCTACGCCCGGGTGCGCGAGGGCAACTTCGCGCTCGACGGGCTGCTGGGCTTCGACCTCGTGGGCCGCACCGTGGGCGTGGTGGGCACGGGGCAGATCGGCACCGTGTTCGCGCGCATCATGGCCGGCTTCGGCTGCACCTTGCTGGCCCACGCGCCGGTGCAGGAGCCCGCCTGCCTGGCGCTGGGCGCGCGCTACGTGCCGCTGCCCGAGCTGCTGGCCGGCAGCGACATCGTGAGCCTGCACTGCCCGCTAACGCCCGACACCCGCCACCTGATCGACGCCGCGGCGCTGGCGCACATGAAGCGCGGCGCGATGCTCGTCAACACCAGCCGCGGCGGCGTGATCGACACCCGCGCCGTGATCCGCGCGCTGAAGACCGGCCACCTCGGCAGCCTGGGCCTGGACGTCTACGAGGAGGAGGGCGACCTCTTCTTCCGCGACCTCAGCGGCGAGGTGCTGCGCGACGACGTCTTCGCGCGGCTGCTGACCTTCCCCAACGTCGTCATCACCGGCCACCAGGGCTTCTTCACCGAGGAGGCGCTGGCCGCGATCGCGCAGACCACGGTCGACAACCTCGACGCCTTCGCGGCCGAGGGCCGGCCGCGGCACCCGGTGTCGGTGGAGCGCGTGGTGTGAACGGCGCCGCGCAGCGCGTGCTGGTCACCGGGGCCACGGGCAGCATCGGCCGCGCCACGGTGGCTGCGCTGCTGGAGCGCGGCCACGCCGTGGTCGCGCTCGTGCGCCCGGGCGCGGCCGCGCGCGCCGCCCTGCCCGCGGCCTGCCAGATGCGCGAGGCCGATGTGCTCGACGCCACCGCGCTGGCGCGCGAGGGCCTGCGCGGCGAGCGCTTCGACGCCTGGGTGTCGTGCCTGGCCTCGCGCACCGGCGAGCCGGCCGACGCCTGGGCCGTGGACCACCGCGCCCACCAGCAACTGCTCGGCCTGGCGCGCGGGCACGGCGTGCGCCACGCCGTGCTGCTGTCGGCCCTGTGCGTGCAGAAGCCGCGGCTGGCCTTCCAGCACGCCAAGCTCGCCTTCGAGGCCGAGCTGCAGGCCTCGGGCCTGCGCTTCAGCATCGTGCGGCCCACGGCCTTCTTCAAGTCGCTGTCGGGCCAGCTGGCGCGGGTCCAGGCGGGCAAGCCCTTCCTGGTGTTCGGCGACGGGCGGCTCACGGCCTGCAAGCCCATCAGCGACCGCGACCTGGCCGACTACCTCGCTGGCTGCCTGGACGACCCGGCGCGCCACGACCGCTTGCTGCCCATCGGCGGCCCGGGCCCGGCGATCACGCCGCGGGACCAGGCAGCGATGCTCGAGCGCCTGCTGGGCCGCCCGGTACGCGTGAAGTCCGTGCCGGTGGCGCTGCTCGACGCCATCGCCGGGGCCCTGGCCGTGGCCGGACGCGTGCTGCCAGCGCTGCGCACCAAGGCCGAGCTGGCGCGCATCGGCCGCTACTACGCCACCGAGTCGATGCTGGTGTGGGACGTCGCGCGCGGCGCCTACGACGCCGAGGCCACGCCCGAGCATGGCCGCGACACGCTGGAGGCGCACTACGCCCGGGTGCTGCGCGGCGAGGTGGCCGACGAGCGCCGCGAGCACGCGGTGTTCTAGCCAGCGGCCCCGCTCAGGGCCGCGGTGGCTCGGCCAGCCACTCGCGCCGCTGCAGACGGCGCAGCGCCCGCAGCAGCGCGCGGGCCTCGGTGGCCGGTAGCGCGGCCAGCACGCGCTGCTCTAGCGCGAGCGCCACGGGCAAGGTGTCGGCCAGCACGCGGCGACCCTCGGCCGACAGGCGCAGCAGCTTCACCCGCCCGTCCCGTGGCGAGGCCCGCCGCAGCACCAGGCCGCGCTCGACAAGCTGGCCCACGGCGCGGTGCACGGCCACGGCGTCCAGGCTGGCGCGGCGCACCAGCTCGCTGGCCGTGGAGCGCGGCGCCGTGCCGATGAGCGCCAGCACGCGCCAGTGCGCCCGCTGCAGCCCGTGGCGCGGGCCGTAGTGCGCCTCCAGCGCGTCGGACAGGCGGCGCGACAGCATCGCCAGCCGGTACAGCAGGAAGTCCTCGATGTCGAAGGCCGGCGGATCAGGGTCAGTCACGATTCACGCATTAGTTTCATCTGTAATCATCGAACGGAACCCCGACGCACGACCCCTGAGAAAGCCCGATGAGCGACACCCCCCGACCCTACCGGCGCATCGCCACCGAAGAGGCCTGGGCGCCGGCCGAGATGCTGCAGCGCTGGGTGAAGATGCTCGAGGACGGCTCCCACAACGACCCCGGCTTCGGCAGCCTGTGGGGCTTCTTCGGCCGCAGCCCCACGCCCCGCGCGCGCGACCTGGTCGCGCGCTTGCAGGACCTGGGCGACCGCCGCCTGGCCGACATGGACGCCGCCGGCGTCGACATGGCGCTGCTCTCGCTCACCTGCCCCGGCGTGCAGCTGTTCGACCCCGACACCGCGATGCAGCTGGCCATCAGCAGCAACGACGAGGTGGCCGCCGCGGTGCGCAGGCACCCCACGCGATTCGCCGCGCTGGCGGCGGTGGCGCCGCACGCGCCCGAGGCGTCGGCGCGGGAGATCGAGCGCGCCGTGGGGACGCTGGGCCTGAAGGGCGTGATCGTCAACTCGCACACCCAGGGCTTCTACATGGACGACCCGAAGTGCTGGGCCATCTTCGAGGCCTGCGAGGCGCTGGACGTGCCGCTGTACCTGCACCCGAACACGCCCAGCCCCCAGATGGCCGCGCCCTTCATCCCGCGCTGCCTGGACGCCGCCATCTACGGCTTCGCGGTCGAGACCGGCCTGCACGCACTGCGCCTGGTGGTGGCCGGGGTGTTCGACCGCTTCCCGAAGCTCAAGCTCGTGCTTGGCCACCTCGGCGAGGGGCTGCCCTACTGGCTGTACCGCATCGA
>JBILSW010000433.1:0-3402 GCA_044371895.1 Rubrivivax sp. | reverse complement strand
CCGAACCCACGCCCGGCCTCGCAGGTGGACATCGAGGTCGACTGCCACGGCGTCAGCATCAACGAAGTGGCCAAAGATGCCGCCGGCCTGTTTCAGGCGGTGCAGAACTCGCCCTTCAACCGCCGCATCACCGGCGCCACCGAGATCCAGCTGTCCGGCCCGGCGCGCGGCCACGCGCTGTTCGTCACGAAGTTCTCGCCCGACGGCACCCGCACGCGTGGCACGCTCAACAACTGCGGCAACGGCAAGACCCCCTGGGGCACGCTGCTGACCACCGAGGAGAACTGGAGCGGCTACTTCTTCCGCGCCGCCGGCGACCAGGCCCTGCGCAGCGCCAAGGTCAACGCCAGCTTCGCCCGCTACGGCCGCAACGTCACGGCCACGGCCGCCGCGGCCAGCCGCTACGGCTGGGAGACCGCCGGCAGCGACGAAAAGTACGCCCGCTTCAACACCAGCGTCACCGGCGTCAGCACCAACGGCAGCGACGACTACCGCCACGAGTGGTTCTGCCAGGGCTTCATGGTCGAGATCGACCCCTACAGCGTCACGAGCACGGTCAAGAAGCGCACGGGCATGGGTCGCCTCGCGCACGAGAACGGCGCCTTCGGCCTGCCGCAGGCCGGCAAGCCGCTGGCGGTGTACATGGGCTGCGACTCGCAGAACGAGTACGTCTACAAGTGGGTGTCGACCGCCACCTGGAACCCGGCCGACGCCAACGCGACGGACCGCATGGCCATCGGCGACAAGTACCTCGACGCCGGCAAGCTCTACGTGGCGAAGTTCAACGACGACGGCACCGGGCAGTGGATCGAGCTCGTCATCACCAATCCGGCCATCGCCGCTGCCAGCTTTGGCTTCACCGAGCAGGCCGAGATGTACATCCACACGCGCATCGCGGCCGACGCCGTGGGGGCGACGAAGATGGACCGTCCGGAGTGGGTGGATGTGCACCCGACCACGGGCGAGATCTACATCACGATGACCAACAACAGCAGCCGCCGCGCCGCGCCCACGGGCACGCAGACTCGAGTGGACGCCGCCAACCCGCGCGCCTACACCGACGTGCGCGGCGGCCTGACCACGCAGAGCGGCAACGTCAACGGCCACATCGTGCGCTTCAAGGACGCCAACCCCGAGGCCACCGCCTTCACCTGGGACGTCTACCTCTTCGGCGCCGAGGCCGCGGCCGACCCGACCTACGTCAACCTGTCGGGCCTGACCAACGACAACGACTTCTCCAGCCCCGACGGCCTGGCCTTCACGAAGAGCACCGGCCTGTGCTGGATCCAGACCGACGACGGCGCCTACGTCGACGTCACCAACTGCATGCTGCTGGCCAGCGTGCCCGGCACGTTGGGCGACGGCGAGGCGAGGACGCTGAACTACGGCAGCGTCAGCGTCACGACGCGCATCGGCAAGAAGCCCACGGCGACCACGCTCAAGCGCTTCTACGTCGGGCCCTTCGACTGCGAGGTCACGGGCCTGTGCGAGACGCCGGACGGCAAGACCATCTTCATCAACATCCAGCACCCGGGCGACGGCACCGCGGCGGCCGACCTGGCCGACCCGAGCAGGTACACGAGCCAGTGGCCCAGCAACGTGGGCTACGGTGCCGGCAAGCGGCCGCGCTCGGCCACGGTGGTGATCACGAAGAACAACGGCCAGCGCGTGGGCACCTGAGCGAGTACGGCACGGCTCCGCACGGGCCCGCGGGCCCGTCAGTCGCTGGCCCGCAGCCCGTAGCGCTTGCTCTTTTCCCAGAGCGTCTTGCGCGAGATGCCCAGGGCCTGCGCGGCCTGGCCGACCCGGCCATTGCAGCGGGCCAGCACCGCGGCCAGGTAGGCCTTCTCGGCGTCGGCCACGAAGGCATCGAGCGTCGGCAGCGCGCCTGGCGGGGTGGCTGGTTCGAGCTCCTCGAACAGGTCGGCAACACCGAGCTCGGGCTGCTCGGCCATGACGCAGGCACGCTCGATGCGGTTGTGCAGCTCGCGCACGTTGCCGGGCCAGGCGTGGCCCAGCAGCGCCGCACGCGCGGCGGCGCCCAGGCGGCGGGGAGCTTCGTCGCGCTGCTGCGCCTGCTCGGCCAGGAAGCGCTGCGCCAGCCACAGCACGTCGTCGGGCCGATCGCGAAGCGGCGGCACACGCAGGTGCACCACGTGGATGCGGTAGTACAGGTCCTCGCGGAACAGGCCCTGCCCGACTCGCCGCAGCAGGTCGCGGTGGGTGGCGCAGGTCACGCGCAGGTCCACGGCCAGCGGTGTCTCGGCACCCAGGCGCAGCACCTGGCGGTCCTGCAGCACGCGCAGCAGCCGCACCTGCAGCGCCGGCGTGAGTTCGGCGATCTCGTCGAGAAACAGCGTGCCGCCCTGGGCCTGCTCGACGTAACCGCGACGCTGCCGGTCGGCGCCGGTGAACGCCCCGCGCTCGTGGCCGAACAGCGCCGCCTCGATCAGCGTCTCTGGGATGGCACCGCAGTTGACGGCCACGAAAGGCGCCTCGCCTTGCGGGTGCGCCAACGCGTGCAGGTGGCGCGCCAGCACCTCCTTGCCGGCGCCGCTCTCGCCGGTGACGAGCACCGTGCGCGCCCGGGCCGCCACGCGGCGGGCCTGCTGGGCGAGCTGGCGCATGGCCGCCGACACCCCCAGCGCGCTGTCGCCCGTCGCCACCGGCGCCGGCTCCGCCAGCCCGACTGCCGCGCGCACCTTGCACACGAGCTCGGCGATGTCGAAGGGCTTGGTGACGTAGTCGCGGGCGCCAGCCTGCAGCATGGCGACGGCGCGATCGACGGTGGCAAAGGCGGTGATGAACAGCCACGGCGGCAGCGGCGGCAAACCGGGCCGCTGCACGGCCTCGAACAGCCGCTCGCCGGAGCCGTCGGGCAGCCGCACGTCGCTGACCACGGCGTCGAAGCGGCCCTCGGCCAGCCGGGCCGCAGCCTCGTCGATGCGGCGCACCCAGCAGACCCCGAAGCCCTCCAGCTCGAAGCGGTCGAGCAGCGACTCGCCCATGATGGCGTCGTCTTCGATCAGCAGCAGTTGCGGCACCGGGCGGATCCTGGGCTCATGGCAGGTGGGGCGCATCGGGCACCGGCAGCGACACCGACACGCGGGTCCATTCTCCGTCGCTGGCCACCGAGATGCTGCCGGCCAGGCGCTGCACGATCTGCCAGCACACCCACAGGCCCAGGCCCTGGCGGTGCGGACCCTGGCCAGAGCCGGTGGCCACGAAGGGCTCGAACATGCGCGCCAGGCGCTCCGGCGCCAGCGCCGGGCCGGTGTTGCCCACCACCAAGGCCAGCAGGCCCGGAGTGCGCGCCACGGTGAGCTCGACGGCGGCGGCCCCGCCGTGCGCCGGCCGGGCCGCAGCCACGGCATTGAGCAGCAGGTTCAGCGCCAGCTGGCG
>JBILSW010000491.1:0-3082 GCA_044371895.1 Rubrivivax sp. | reverse complement strand
CCTCAAACAGACCGCCCGCCGCCTCGCCCTGGTGTTCGTCTTGACTCATAGCCCAGAGTAAGCCAGTTGCATGCCAAACGGCAAGACTGGCGCGGGGAAAAACTCTCACGCTCTCAGCCCGTAGCGGTGGACCTGAACCCTGGCGTGCGGCCTTCACCGAGGTCCCACCACAGGCCGGCCATCAGGCCCAGCGCCTCGCGCGCCACAGGGGCCAGCAGGTGCTCGTTCGGTGCGTGCTGGTTGCAGGCGGCATAGCTGTGCGGCAGCCACACGGTGGGCAGGCCCAGGATGTCGGCGAACACCTCGTTGGGCAGGCTGCCTCCCAGGTTCGGCAGTCGCACGGGCGCCTGGCCGGTGCTGTGCTGCACCGAGGCGGCCACGAAGTCGACCCAGGGGTCGCGCGGGTCCAGCCGCGTGGCGGCCATCAGCTCGGGCTCCGAGACGTCGATGTCGCCGAAGCCGTGCGCCGCCAGGTGCTGCTGCACCGCCTCGCGCAGGCGGCCGACCTCGGTGCCGACCACGAAGCGCAGGTGCAGGTGGGCCACGGCGCGCGGGGGTATGGCGTTGACGGGCGCGCGCGGGTTGCCGGCTTCCAGGGCCAGCACCTCCAGCGTGTTCCACGCGATCACGCGCTCGGCGGGCGTGAGGCCAGGCTCGCCCCAGCCGGCGTCGACCTCCGGATCGCCGGGGTCGCCGCCGAACCGCAGGCCGGCCAGCGCCTCGCGCACCGTGGCCGTAACCGTCGGTGGCCGCAGCGCCGGCACACGGATGACGCCGCGGCCGTCGACCAGGCTGGCGATGGCGCTGGCCATCACCGTGCCCGGGTTGCGCAGCAGCCCGCCCCAGTTGCCGCTGTGGTGCGCGCCCTCGCGGCACTGCAGCGTGAGCGTGAAGTTGGCGACCCCGCGCGAGCCCATGAACAGCGTGGGCCGCCCGCGCGCCATGCGCGGGCCGTCGCTGGCGATGAAGACGTCAGCGGCCAGGGCCTGGCGCTGCGCGGTGCAGAAGGCGGCCAGGCCGGGCGAGCCGGTCTCCTCGCCGGTCTCCACCAGCAGCTTCAGGTTGAAGCCCAGCCGGCCACCCCGGGTCTGCAGCACCGCCTCCAGCGCCGCAAGGTTGATGCTGTGCTGGCCCTTGTTGTCGGCAGTGCCGCGGCCATAGATGCGCTCGCCATCCTGCACCAGGCGCCACGGGCCGGCGCCGGCGGTCCACGCGGCGTCCTGGCCGCGGATGACGTCGCCGTGGGCGTAGCTCAGCACGGTGGGCAGGCCGTCGGCCTCGTGGCGCGTGGCCACGAGCAGCGGGCCGGCGCCGGCCACGGGGTTGTCGCGCAGCACAACGGCAAAGCCCAGCGCGGCGAGCGCGGGCTGCAGCTCGTCGGCCAGGTAGGCGTGCAACGCCGGCGCGGCGGCCGGCTCCTGGCTGCAGCTGGCGATGGCGATGCGGCGCGCCAGCACCTCGGCGAAGCGGCCGCTGTCGAAGTGCCGGTGCGCCAGCGCGATGGCGGCCTCGCGGCCGGACGGGCTCGGCTTCATGGACCCGAGGCTAGCAGGCCGCGCTGTCAGACCGCCGTGAAGTTGCCGTGGAAGCCCAGCGGCAGCGCATACGGCAGCACGGCCTGCGCCACCGGGCCGTCCTCGATGCGCGCGGCGTCGAGCAGGTTCAGCACGGTGGCCTGGCGCTTCGCGTCGAAGGCGGTGCCCAGCAGCCAGGCGTCGAGCTCGCCTCGGCCGCCGGGCTTGGGCACGAACACGTGCTCCTCGGCGATGGCATCGGCGCCGTAGTCGAAGCGGCGCACGCGGCCGCTGGCGGTGTCGAGCAGCTGCACGCCGTGGAACAGCGCATGCCGGCGGCGCGGCGCATGCGCCCAGGCGGCGGCAAACACCACGTGGCGCGCCGCCTCGCCGACGCGATGGGGGTGCACGCGGGGGAACTCCACACCAGCACCGCCGTCCGCCAGGGACTGCAGCCGCACGCCACCGTCGCGCATGTTCAGCCGCGCCACGACGGCCTCGGAAGCCAGCCCCACGCCCGGGCGCCCGGCCATCAGCGCGACGGCACCCTCGTCCAGGAAGGCGGCATCGGGCGCCGCGACGAAGCCGAGCACGACCTCGCTGTCGGCCGTGTCGTGCGCGTTGCTCACGTGGAACACCATGCGCGGCGGCAGCTCGAACACGCGCTGCCGCGTCACGTCGTCCTTGTCCATCACCAGCACGCGCAGCGGCTCGCCGCGGCTCATGGCGAAGCGCCGGCGGCTGCCCTCGGCGGGTGCGGCGAAATCCAGCTTCACCGGTGGCAGGGGCACGACCAGGTGGCGCGCGGTGACGGCCATGTCGTGCACCATGCCAAAGGGAAACGGCGACCCCGTCAGCTGCACGCGGGCCAGGCGGCCGGCGGGGTCGACATGCCAGACCACGAGATGCTCGCCGGCCGCGCCGATGTTCCAGAGGTGGCCCTGGGGATCGACCTTGGGGTGGGCCGAGAACGGCACCTGCGCCAGATCGGCACGCCAGCTGACGGGGCCCTGGGTGGCCAGGTCGTCGGGGCTCAGCGCGTAGGCCGAGCCACCTTCCCACATCGCCAGCACGCGGCCGGCGTGCTCCAGCGCGCTGGTGTTGGCGGTGTTGAAGCTGTCGCGCCCGGCGGCCGGCGCCTGCCCCGGGAAGGTGGTGCCGAACGCATCGACGACGAAGCGCCCGGCCTCGCGCTCGCGCGCCAGCTTGGCCGTGCGCACCAGGCGCCCGCGGTGCGCGACGCGGCCGCCCTCGATGCGGAACTGCTGCACCATCCCGTCGCCGTCGAACCAGTGGTGGTAGCGCTGGCCGCCGCGCTCCAGCAGCGCCGGGCCGTTGCGGTAGAAGCAGCCGCGCAGCGCGGCGGGCCAGCGGCCCGCGAGGCGTGCCTCGGCGTCGCGGTCGCCGGTGGCGTCGTTCACGCCGAACAGCGGTGTCAGCAGCGGCTCGCGGGCCGCGGCAGCCGCGAAGTCGGCCGGGCGCGCCGCAGCCGTGGCCTTGCCGCCCCGCAGCAGGGCCGGGGCGGTGGCGGCGACCAGCGCCGCCTTCAGCAGGTGGCGGCGCCGGGT
>JBILSW010000049.1:0-10968 GCA_044371895.1 Rubrivivax sp. | reverse complement strand
ACGACGATGACGCTGCCGTCGAGCTTGACGCGGCCGGTCTCCCAGCTCGGGCCGAAGGTGCCCGGAGTGCCCGACGAGCCCCAGGGCTCGGTGGGCAGGCCCACGATGTTGGCGCCCATGCGGCCATCGCCATCGAGATCCTGGTACAGCGTCAGCGCCACCTCGGCACTGCCGGCCAGGCCGCAAAGCTGCAACCGCTGCGTGGCGGCATCGCCGGCCGGCAGGCGCAGCTGCACCAGCGGCTTCTTGCGGTAGGTGTCGGCGCTGCCGAAGGCGGCCACCATCAGCTGGCCCTGCTGCGGGCGCACGTTGTGCACCTCCACGGTGGCGCAGCCGTCCTGGGCGTGCACCGGCGCGGCAGTGGCCAGCAGCGCGGCGATGGCGCAGGCCTGCGCAGGGCGGGCGAACAAGGTCAGCAAGGCGATCGGGGGCATCAGGCAGTCTCCATCGGGGTGGTCGATGGAAGGCAGGGTGCCGACGTCCCCCGCCGCGTGCAGCCGCAACGCGACGAGCCATCGGCGGCGTTCGCGAAGCGCCGCCGCCACGGCGCCGACGGTGGGCGCGACCCGCGCCTACCCGGCCGTGCGCATGTCCACGCGCGGCGCCACCGCGCACATCAGCTCGTAGCCGATGGTGCCGGCGGCGTGTGCCACCTCGTCGATGGCCAGCACGGCCTCGCCCGGCCCGCGGCCCCACAGCGTGACGACGCTGCCTATGCCGGCATCGGGGCAGGGGCTCAGGTCGACGGCCAGCATGTCCATCGACACCCGGCCCACCGTGCCCGTGCGGATGCCGTCCACCAGCACCGGCGTGCCGGTGCCGGCGTGGCGCGGGTAGCCGTCGGCATAGCCGCAGGCCACGATGCCGATGCGCATGGCGCGCCCGGCCGTGAAGCGGCTGCCGTAGCCCACGGTGTCGCCGGGCTGCAGCTGCTGGGTGGCGATGAGCCGGCTGTGCAGCGTCATCGCGGGCTGCAGGCCCCAGTCGGCGATGCCGCGCTCGGGGAAGTCGGGCGCGCTGCCGTAGCCCAGGATGCCGGCCCGCACCCAGTCGTTGTGCAGCCCCGGGTGCGCGCCATGGCGCAGGATGGCGGCGCTGTTCGACAGGCTGCGTTCGCCGGGCAGGTCGGCCGTCGCCTCCGCGAAGGCGGCAAGCTGGTGCGCGATGCCGCGCGGCGCGTCGGCGTCGGAAAAGTGCGTCATCAGGCTCACCTCGTCCACCTGCGGCAGCGCGTTCAGCCGCGCCCAGGCGCTGCGGAAGGTCTGCGGCGCGAAGCCCAGCCGGTTCATGCCGCTGTTCATCTTGAGGAACACGCGGTGCGGCTCGTGCGTCTTGTGCGCGGCCAGCCAGTCGACCTGTTCGCTGCAATGCACCACGTGCCAGAGGTCCAGGCGCGAGCACAGCTCCAGGTCGCGCGGCTCGAAGCAGCCCTCCAGCAACAGCACTGGTCCGCGCCAGCCGCAGGCGCGGATGCGCTCGGCCTCGGCCAGGTCGAGCAGCGCAAAGCCGTCGGCGGCCTTCAGGCCCTCGAAGGCGCGCTCGATGCCATGGCCGTAGGCGTTGGCCTTGACCACCGCCCACACCCGCGCGCCACCGGCGTGGCGCCGCGCAACAGTGAGGTTGTGGGCCAGCGCGGCGGGGTGCACGAGGGCTTCGATGGGGCGGGGCATGGCGTCACGAGGGCGTGGGACCCCCATGCTATAACCCCCGCGCCCCAAGGGCTGGACGACGCTTCCGGCCCGGCCAAGAGACGGAGACATCGGCGACAGCCCCCCCGCGGGGCGACGTCGTCGGCGCGGCGCGCGACACGATGAAAAAAGGTTTCTCGACCATCATGTCGGCGCAGTTCTTCAGCTCGCTGGCCGACAACGCCTTGCTCGTGGCGGCCGTGGAGTTGCTGCGCATGGCCAAGGCCCCGGCCTGGCAGGTGCCGGCGCTGGCGCCCATGTTCGCTTTCTTCTACGTCGTGCTGGCACCCTTCGTCGGCGCATTCGCCGACAGCATCCCCAAGGGCCGGGTGATGTTCGTCAGCAACGCGATCAAGATCGTCGGCTGCCTGATGATGCTGTCCGGTGCCCATCCGCTGCTGGCCTATGCCGTGGTGGGGCTGGGCGCCGCCGCCTACTCGCCGGCCAAGTACGGCATCCTCACCGAGCTGCTGCCGCCCTCGCAGCTGGTCAAGGGCAACGGCTGGATCGAGGGCCTCACGGTGGGCTCCATCGTGCTGGGCATCCTGCTCGGCGGCCAGCTCATCGGCCCGCGCATCGCGCACGCGCTGCTGGGCCTGGACGTGCCGTACATCGACACCGGCGTCAACACCGGCCCCGAGGCCGCCATCTGCGTGATCGTGCTGCTGTACCTGGCGGCCGCGGCCTTCAACCTGTACATCCCGCGCACCGGCGCGCCGCTGATCCCCATGAACGGCGCGCTGCACCTGGTGAAGGACTTTTCCCGCTGCAACAGCCGCCTGTGGGCCGACAAGCTGGGCCAGATCTCGCTGGCCACGACCACGCTGCTGTGGGGCATCTTCGGCAACCTGCGGCTCATCGTGTTCGCCTGGGCTGCGGCGGCGCTGGGCTACACCACGGCGCAGGCCTCCAACCTGGCCGGCGTGGTGGTGATCGGCTCGGTCATCGGGGCCGTGGTGGCCAGCTTCATCACCAAGCTCGACCGTGCCACCAACGTCATCCCGCTGGCCATCAGCGTGGGCTTCCTGATGATCGGGCTGGTCTACATCGACAGCTTGGCCAAGGCGGTGCCCTTCCTCGTCGTGATGGGCGCAATCTGCGGCTTCCTGATCGTGCCGATGAACGCGCTGCTGCAGCACCGCGGCCACAACCTCATGGGCGCCGGCCGCTCGATCGCCGTGCAGAACTTCAACGAGCAGGCCTGCATCCTGGGCCTGGGCGCGCTGTATGTGGTGATGACGCGCTTCGGCATGACGGCCTTCGGCGCCATCGTCGTGTTCGGCGTGCTCGTCGCCGTCGTCATGGAACTCATCCGGCGCTGGCACCGCCACAACACGCTGCAGCACGCCGACGAGGTCGAGCGCCTGCTGGACATCGCACGCACGGACAGGCACCACTAACCGATGCGCCGCACTTTGCTGTGGCTGCCGGTGGCGGCCCTGATGGTGAACGCCTTCACGTGGGGCGTGAGCTGGTGGCCGCTGCGGCAGCTGCAGGACGCCGGCCTGCACCCGCTGTGGGCCACGGTGCTGATCTACGCGCTGGCGGTGGTGCTCGTCGTGGCGCTGCGCCCGGCAGCGGTGGCCCACCTGCTGAAGACGCCGGTTCTTTGGGTGCTGGTGCTGGCCGCCGGCACCACCAACGCGACCTTCAATTGGGCCGTGACCATTGGCGACGTGGTGCGCGTGGTGCTGCTGTTCTACCTGATGCCGCTGTGGGCGGTGCTGCTGGCGCGGCTGCTGCTGGAGGAGCGGCTGACGCCGCTGGCGATGGCCCGCGTGGCCATGGCGCTGGCCGGCGCGGCCGTCGTGCTGTGGCCTGCGGGCGGTGGCCTGCCGCTGCCGCGCAGCCTGCCCGACTGGCTGGGCGTGATCGGTGGCTTCAGCTTCGCGCTCAACAACGTGATGCTGCGCCGCGAAGCCCACCAGCCCGAGGCGGCGCGTGCGCTGGCCATGTTCTTCGGCGGCGCTGCGGTGGCCGGGGTGCTGGCCGCGGCCCTCAGCGCCCAGGGCTCGGTGGCGCTGCCGCCGACGCCGGCCTGGGGCTGGGTGGCCGGGGCGCTGGCGCTGGCGGTTTTCTTCCTGGGCGGAAACCTGGCGCTGCAGTACGGCGCCTCGCGCCTGCCGGCCAACGTGACGGCGGTGGTGATGCTGACCGAGGTGCTGTTCGCCAGCGTCTCGGCCGTGCTGCTGGGCGCCGGCCAGATCACGCCGGCGCTGGCGCTGGGGGGCGCGCTGATCCTCGGCGCGGCGCTGCTGTCGGTCCGCAGCTGAGGGCGGGTCGGGGCCGCCGGCGGGCCTGCAGCCGCGGCGATACGATGCCGGCCTTCGCCGACCACCACACCGCCATGCCCTCCACCGCACACGACTTCGAAGCCCTTTCCATCAGCGGCGAGAAGGCGCACCTGTCCAGCCAGCGCGGCAAGGTGCTGCTGATCGTCAACACCGCCAGCGCCTGCGGCTTCACACCGCAGTTCGGCGGCCTCGAGAAGCTCTGGCAGGACTACCGCGACCAGGGCCTCGTGGTCGTGGGCTTCCCGAGCAACGAGTTCGGCGGCCAGGACCCCGGCAGCAACGAGCAGATCGCCAGCTTCTGCCAGCTCAACTACGGCGTGAGCTTCCCGATGATGGCCAAGGTCCAGGTCAACGGCACCGCCGCCCACCCGCTGTGGCAGTGGCTCAAGGCCGAGGCGCCCGGCGTGCTGGGCACCGAGGCCGTCAAGTGGAACTTCACCAAGTTCCTGGTCGGCCGCGACGGCCGCGTGAAGAAGCGCTACGCGCCCAACGACGCCCCCGAGGCTCTGCGCGCCGACATCGAGAAGGCCCTGGCCGAGAAGGCGCCCCAATGAGCGCGCCGGGCCGCTCCCAAGCGCTCATCCCGCAGTGCGCAGCACGGAGGGTAGTCCAATGAGCCTGTTCCAGCACGTGGAGCCCTACGTGGGCGACCCCATCCTGAGCCTGAACGAGGCCTTCCAGAAGGACCCGCGGGCCGACAAGGTCAACCTGTCGATCGGCATCTACTTCGACGACGCCGGCCGCATCCCGGTGCTGGACTGCGTGCGCCAGGCCGAGGCGCAAATGCTGGCCGAGGGCGGGGCCAAGCCCTACCTGCCCATCGAGGGCTCGGCGGCCATGCGCAGCGCCGTGCAGGGCCTGCTGTTCGGCGCCGGCCACCCGGCGCTGAAGGCCGGCCGCGTGGCCACGCTGCAGACCGTGGGCTCCAGCGGCGGCCTGAAGGTCGGCGCCGACTTCATCAAGCGCTGGCTGCCGGGCAGCGGCGTGTGGGTGAGCGACCCCACCTGGGACAACCACCGCGCCATGTTCGAGGGCGCGGGCGTAACCGTGGCCACCTACCCGTACTACGACGCGGTCACCGGCGGCGTGCGCTTCGCCGAAATGTGCGCCGCGCTCGAGCAGTTGCCGGCCGGCAGCGTCGTGCTGCTGCACGCCTGCTGCCACAACCCCACGGGCGTCGACCTCAGCGCGGCGCAGTGGGCCGAGCTGGTGCCGCTGCTGGCGCGCCGCGGCCTCGTGCCCTACCTCGACATCGCCTACCAGGGCTACGGCGACGGCATCGAGGAGGACGCCTTCGCCATCCGCGCCGTGGCCGACGCGGGGCTCACGGCCTTCGTCGCCAACTCGTTCAGCAAGAGCATGAGCCTGTACGGCGAGCGTGCCGGCGCCTTGAGCGTGGTGTGCGAGACGGCCGACGAGGCCGAGCGCGTGCTCGGCCAGATGAAGGCCACCGTGCGCCGCAACTACAGCAGCCCGGCCATCCACGCCGCCGGCATCGTCAGCCGCGTGCTCGGCGACGCCGCGCTGCGCGCCGCCTGGGAAGCCGACGTGGCCGCGATGCGCACGCGCATCCAGGCCATGCGGCGCTCGCTGCACGACGTGCTCGGCACCAAGCGGCCGGGTCGCGATTTCGGCTACTTCCTCAGCCAGCGCGGCATGTTAAGCTACACCGGCCTGTCGGCCGCGCAGGTGGACCGCCTGCGCGATGAGTTCGGCGTCTACCTCGTGCGCTCGGGCCGCATCTGCGTGGCGGGGCTGAACAACGGCAACGTGGAGCGCACGGCGGCGGCGATCGCGGCGGTGCTGTAGGCCGGCGCACTGCCGCGAGCGCGGACTTCGTCAGGCCGCCCTCAGCGCCGGGCGCAGGGCCGGCACGGGCATGAGCTGCGAGAAGAGGTCCTTCGGGTCGGCCAGCGCCGGAATCAGGGGCAAGGGCTGGCCCAGGCCCAGCCCGGCGGCCAGCTGCTGCACCAGGCGCAGCGCCGAGAAGTCCTCGAGCGCGAAGCCGACGGAGTCGAACACCGTGATCTCGTCGATCCGCCGACGGCCGGGGACCTGGCCGGTGAGCACGCGCCACAGCTCCGTAACGGCGAAGCCGGCGGGCATCTGCTGCAGGTCGCCTTCGATGCGCGTCTGCGGCTCGTACTCCACGAACACGCTCGCCGCCTCCAGCACCGCGGGGTGAAGCTCGGTCTTGCCCGGGCAGTCGCCGCCCACGGCGTTGAGGTGCATGCCCGCCTCCAGCATGGCGGGCTCGATGATCACGGCGTTGCGCTTGTCGGCCGTGATGGTGGTGACGATGTCCGCGCCCCGCACGGCGTCGGCGGTGCTGCCGCACGCGGTGAGCACCAGGCCCGGCACGCCCTGCAGGTTGCGCACGAGCTTGGCCGTGGCCGCCGGGTCGACATCGAACAGCCGCAACTCGCGCACGCCCAGCCCGTGGTGGAAGGCCAGGGCCTGGAACTCGGCCTGCGCGCCGTTGCCGATGAGTGCCATCGTGCGCGCGCCGGGTCGCGCCAGCACGCGCGCCGCCATCAGCGAGGTGGCCGCCGTGCGCAGTGCCGTGGTCAGCGTGAGCTCGCTCAGCAGCACCGGCGCGCCGGTGGCGACGTCGGCCAGCACGCCGAAGGCCATCACCGTGGGCAGGCCGGCCGCAGCATTGCCCGGGTGGCCGTTCACGTACTTGAAGCTGTAGTGCTCGGCGTCGGCCACCGGCATCAGCTCGATCACGCCGACCTGCGAGTGCGAGGCCACACGCGGCACCTTGTCGAAGGCCGGCCAGCGGCGGAAGTCGGCCGCGATGGCATCGGCCAGGCGCAGCAGCAAGGCCGGCAGTCCGTGGATGCCGACGAGGCGGGCGATGTCGGCGGGGGTGATCAGGGTGGTCAAGGGGCAGCGCTCCGGGTGGGCCTTGCGGCGACTGCCGGCATTGTTCGGGCCGGTGCCGGCAATGCGAAGCGGCAATAACGCTTCGAATCCGTGAGGCGTTTGTCATTTCGGCAGGGTTGGCTGACAAAATGAACCATGGACTCCACCGACCTGCAGCTCATCGCACTTCTGCGCCAGGACGCGCGCGTGCCCGTGGCGCTGCTGGCACACAAGCTGGGGGTGTCGCGGGGCACCGTGGCCAACCGCATCCGCAAGCTCGAGGACGAGGGCGTGCTCGTGGGCTACACGGTGCTGCTGCGACCCGACGTCGAGACGCAGCGCATCACGGCCTGGATGAGCATCGCCGTCGAGGGTAACCAGACGCGCGAGGTGATCGCGCACCTGCTGGGCGAGCCCGGCGTGGCCGGCCTGCACGACACCAACGGCCGCTGGGACCTGCTGGCCGAGCTGCGCGCAGCCAACCTGGGCGAGCTGGCCGCGGTGCTGGAACGCGTGCGGCTGATCAAGGGCATCGCCGCCACCGAGACCAGCATCCACCTGCAGACCTACAAGCTGGCCTGAGGGAGCGAGCGGGCCACGCCGCTGGGGCATCATCGCCCGCCATGGGCCTGTTCCTGCTGCGCCGCCTGGGCACCTTCCTCGCCACGCTGGCCGTCGCCTCGGTGGTGGTGTTCGCGGTGCTGGAGCTGCTGCCGGGCAACGCCGCGCAGGTGATCCTGGGCGAGAGCGCCACGCCGGAATCGCTGGCCGAGATGGAGGCCCGCCTGGGCCTGGACCGCCCGGCGACGGAGCGCTATGGGCAGTGGGTGGGTGGCTGGCTGCGCGGCGAGACCGCCACCAGCATCAGCTACGGCGTGCCGACGTCCGAGCTGATCGCGCAGCGGCTGGAGGTGACGCTGCCGCTGGCGCTGATGGCCATGCTCGTCACGGTGGTGGCGGCGCTGGTGCTGGGCGTGTACGCCGCGGCGCGCCACAACAGGCTGGGCGACGTGGGCGTGATGGCCGCCAGCCAGCTGGGCATCGCGATCCCGAACTTCTGGTTCGCGATCCTGCTGATCCTGCTGTTCGCGGTGCACCTGCAGTGGGTGGACGCGGGCGGCTTCCCCGGCTGGCGCGCGGACGACGGCGGCGGCCTCTGGCCGGGCCTGCGTGCGCTGATCCTGCCGGCCATCGCGCTGGCCGTCGTGCAGGCGGCCATCCTGGCCCGCGTCACCCGCTCGGCCGTGCTCGACGTGCTGCGCGAGGACTTCGTGCGCACCGCGCGCGCCAAGGGCCTCACACAGCGGCAGGCGCTCACCCGCCACGTGCTGCGCAACGCGATGATCCCGGTGCTCACGGTGGGCGGGCTGCAGTTCGCCAACCTCGTCACCGGCACCATCGTCGTCGAGAGCGTGTTCGTGCTGCCGGGCATCGGCCGGCTGGTGTTCCAGGCCATCGCCAACCGCGACCTCGTCGTCGTGCGCGACGTGGTGATGCTGCTGGCGGCGCTGGTCGTCGTCGTCAACTTCGTGGTCGACGTGCTGGTGGCCTGGATCGACCCCCGGATCCGGCATCACTGACCGGAAAGAAAAAAGCCCGCGCCTTGCGACGCGGGCCCTGCAGCAGCGCTGCCTCAGGATCTGGCGATCACTTGAGGTGCTTGCTGATCTCCTTGGTCATCGCGAACATGCTGATCGGGCTGACGCCGACCACCGCCTTGAGCTTGGCGTCGGCGTTGATCATGGTCTTCTTGACCGTGTCCTGCAGCTTGTTCTTCTTGATGTACTCCCAGACCTTCTTGGTCACGTCGGTCCGCGGCAGGGCCTTGTCGCCGATGATGGCCGCCAGCGCGGCGCTGGGCGTCATGGGCTTCATGAAGGCGGCGCTGGGGGTGCGCTTCTTGGCCGGAGCGGCCTTCTTCGCCGGGGCGGCCGTCTTGGCGGGCGCCGCCTTCTTGGCCGGGACGGCCGTCTTGGCGGGCGCCGCCTTCTTCGCCGGGGCAGCCTTCTTGGCCGGAGCGGCCTTCTTCGCCGGGGCCTTCTTCGCGGGAGCTTTCTTCGCAGTTGCCATGTGTGTGTTCTCCATCAGTGGATGAGGAATGCCGCTTGCGTTGCGGGTGTCGCTGAAGCGCGCCCGGGGCGCGTGTCATGAACCCGTCTCGTGGTCGTCAAACGAGCGAGCGCGATGGTAAGGCCTGCCACGAGGGAAAGAGAAGCAGTTTTCATAGGTAGAAGCCTCGTGCCGCCCCCTCGAAGACCCTCGCCGCGGCATCCGCGCCACGGTATCGTCGCGCCATGAAGCTGATCGTGCGTTGGTTGCTGCTCGCCGCGGCGCTGCTGCTGGTGGCCCACCTGTACCCCGGCGTCACGGTGGCGAGCTTCGGCTCGGCCCTCGTCGCCGCGCTCGTGCTGGGGCTGTTCAACACCCTGGTGCGGCCGCTGCTGGTGCTGTTGACGCTGCCGGTCACCATCCTCACGCTGGGCCTGTTCCTGTTCGTCATCAATGCGCTGATGTTCTGGGCCGCCGCCTCGGTGCTCGACGGCTTCGCCGTGACCGGCTTCGTCGCCGCGCTCGTGGGCTCGCTGCTGTACAGCCTGTGCGGGCTCGTCATCGACGCCGCGGCGGAGCGCATCTTCAGCCGCTCGAACGACTGAACACGCGCCCCCAGGCTCGCTGCGCTCGCCACCCCCGCGGGGGCTCACCCGGGACCGGGGAACCCGGATCCCGGGTGGCGTCTGTGCGGCGGCGGCGCCGCGCGCACCTCGAAGCGCACTCGCTGCACGCCGGCCGCGGTGTGCAGCTCCACCACGTGGCGCCCGGGGCGCGGCAGCCAGGCGATGCGCGCGCCGCGGCCGAGCTCGCGCCCGCCCAGCCGCCAGCGGCCGGCCTCGCCCTCGAACACCAGGCGCTGCGCGGCCACCGGGATGTCGGGGTCGAGCACGAGCACCGCGCCCTCGCGCGGCCAGCCGATGCCGTAGGCGGCCGGCGCCCGCAGCGCCACGGGCTGCGCCGACGCCGGCTCGGTGCCCGCCAGGAACCATTCGCCGCCCTGCGCCACCAGGCCCGCAGGCAGGGCCGGCGGGCGCGACGGCGAGCCCGCGTGCAGCGCCTCCACCAGCTCGCGCCACACCGGCGCCGCGCCCTCGGTGCCGCTGACGCCGTGCATCGGCTGGCCGCCCGCGTTGCCCACCCACACGCCCACGGTGTAGCGATCGGTGAAGCCGATGCACCAGTTGTCGCGCAGGTCCTTGCTGGTGCCGGTCTTCACGGCCGCGAAGCCGCGCGTGACCAGCGGGCTGTCCAGCCCGAAGGTGGCGCCGCGCGCGGCGGCGTCCGACAGCATGTGCGCCAGCTGCCAGGCCACCGCCGGCGGCAGCAGCTCGCGCGGCGCGGCGCGCGTCCAGGGCGGCTGCGCGGCCGGCGCCGTCCAGCGCGGCGGGCTCCAGCGGCCGCCCTGGGCGATGGCGCGGTAGGCGTTGGCCAGTTCCAGCAGCGTGACGTCGGCGCTGCCCAGCGCCATCGCGTGGCCATGCCAGCCGGCGTGGCGCGCGGGCCGCAGGCCGGCGCGCACAAGGCCGTCGAACACGGCGTCGGGGCCCAGCATCGCGGCCACCTGCACGGCCGGCACGTTCAGGCTGGCGGCCAGCGCCTCGCGCACGCGCACCGGGCCCCGGAAGGCGTCGTCGTAGTTGCGCGGGCGGTACAGCGCGCCCGGCGTCACGCCGTCGGCGCCGCCCAGGGCCAGCGGGCGGTCGTCGAGCACGCTGGCCGGCGTGACGAGCCGGCGCTGCAGCGCCAGGCCGTAGACGAGGGGCTTGATCGTCGAGCCCGGCTGCCGCCGCGCCAGCACGGCGTCGACCGCGGCCGCCTGCGAGCCGCGGCCGGCCGAGCCCACCCAGGCGAGCAGCTCGCCGCTGGCGTTGTCGAGCACGACCACGGCGCCGTCTTCCACGCCGCGGCCGCGCAGCTCGGCGAGCTGCCGGCGCAGCGCGGCAAGCGCCAGCCGCTGCACGCGCGCGTCCAGCGTCGACGGCAGCACCGCGGGCGGCTCGGCCCCGAAGCCCTGCGCCACCAGCCGCGCCAGGTGCGGTGCCACCGCCTCGTCGGCCGCCGCGCCC
>JBILSW010000534.1:0-2720 GCA_044371895.1 Rubrivivax sp. | reverse complement strand
TCAGGGTGGCGCGTACGCGCACCGGCGTCGGCACGGTGCCCGAGTTGATGCGGACGATGACGTTGCCGTTGACGTCAGTCCGCTTGGTGACGGGGACCGCCGTGCCGTCCAGCGTCAGGCCGCCGGCCAACGACGTGGCCTCGAGAACGACCTCCTGGTTGGGCACGCCCAGGCCGTTGGCGTCGCGCACCTGGAAGGTGATGTTCGAGTTCTCCGCGAAACCCGAGCCGCGCAGGAAGATCTCGCTGGGCACCGCCGAAACGAAGGCCACGCTGGCAACGGCCGGCGCCGTCAGGCCCACGGTCAGGCTCGCGGTGACCGAAGAACCTGTAACCGAGGCCTGCAGCGAATCGTTGGTATTGAAAGCACCGCAGCCACCATCGCGAAGCGTGAAGGTGGCAACGCCCGTGCTTGTGCTGACGCTGGCGGGCGTCAGCGTCGCGCGGCCTTGCGACACGCAGGCCGACGACACCGACACGTTGACCGGGGTGCCCGGGGCCGTGCCGCTGAGGTTTACGGTGAGTTGGGCCTGGCCGTACGCCGACAGCGCTGTGCTGCCAGTGTCCGACACAAAGGAGGCGATGGTGACGTTGGTCGCGGTGAGCTGGAAGCCGATGCTGCCGCTGACGGAGCTGCCCGAAACGGTAGCCGAGGCGACCACCGTGTCGGCGCCGACCGTGGTGCTGCTTGCCGGCGAGAGCGTCACCGTCGCGACGCCATCGCCGTTGGTCAGCGCCGTGGGCGCGCTGAATGCGCCGAGCGAATTGCTCGAACTGAAGGACACGACGACGTTGGGCACTCCCGCGCCCGTGCTGTTGAGCACCCGCGCCGTCACGGTGGCCGGGCTGGCGGCCGTGACGGTGGTGCTCGACAGGCTCATGACCACCGAGCCGGTGCCGCCTCCCCCACCCCCGCCGCCTCCGCCGGCGTCACCGCCGAACGGCGAGCCGCCGCCGCCCCCGCCCCCGCAGGCCGCCATGGCCACCGCTGCGAGTGCGATCAAGAAAGGTTTCATCATCTGCATGGTCTGGTCCCTGGTCCGGCGCAGTCGGGCATCAGCGCGCCGCTGAGCGGTCGGTGACGATCTTGGGCGTGAGGAACACGAGCAGCTCGGTCTTGCGCGTGCTCTTCTCGTTGCTGCGGAACAGCGCGCCGAGGAACGGGATGTCGCCCAGCAGCGGCACCTTGCTGACGCGGTTCTGCTCGTCCTGCGTGAAGATGCCGCCGATCACCACCGTGCCGCCGTTCTCGACCAGCACCTCGGTGGTCACGCGCTTGGTGTTGATGGCCGGCCCGGCGGTGGTCAGCGCACCGCGGCTGTCCTTGTTCACCTCGACGTTGAGGATCACGTTGCCCTCGGGGGTGATCTGGGGCTTGACCTTAAGGCTCAGCGTGGCCTTCTTGAACTGCACCGAGGTCGCGCCGCTGCTGGTGGCCTGCTGGTAGGGGATGTCCTCGCCCTGTTCGATGATCGCCTCGCGCTGGTCGGCGGTGATCACGCGCGGGCTGGACACGATGTTGCCGCGGCCCTCGGCCTCGAGCGCCGACAGCTCCAGATTCAGGAAGCGGTTGGCCGAGGCGCCGAACAGGCTCAGCGCGAAGGTCGCCGCGCTGGCGCCGCTGATGCCGGCCGCCGGCAGGCTGACGAACTGCGAGTTCGGCTGGAAGTCGATCGGCCCCTGGATCTGCCCCGTCTGCACGCCGATGGCGTCGTAGTTGCCGCCGATGCTGATGCCGGAGCGCGTGGGCGTGCCGCGCGCGTCGGTAGCGCCGAGCCTGACGCCCAGGTTGCGGCCGAAGCTGTCGTCGGCCTCGACGATGCGGGCTTCGATCAGCACCTGGCGAACCGGGATGTCGATCTTGGTGATGAGCTGCTGGATCTCCTCCAGCTTGCTGGGCACGTCGGTCACGAACAGCTGGTTCGTGCGCGACTCGAACAGCACGCTGCCTCGTGCGCTGAGGATCCGGCCGGGCTGGTTGCCGCTGCTGCCACCCCCGCCGCCCACCAGCGTCTGCCCGGAGATACCCTTGGCCACTTCCTCGGCCTTGGTGTAGTTGAGCTGGAACGACTGCGTGCGGGTGGGTTCCAGATCGGCGATCTTCTTGCGCGACTCGAGCTCGATCTGCTCCTTGGCGGTGAGCTCTTCCTTCGGCGCGATCCACAGCACGTTGCCGTTCTTGCGCACGCCCAGGCCCTTGCTCTGCAGGATGATGTCCAGGGCCTGGTCCCAGGGCACGTCCTTCAGGCGCAGCGTGACGGTGCCGGTGACGGTGTCGCTGGTCACGACGTTGAAGTTCGTGAAGTCGGCGATCACCTGCAGCAGCGCCCGCACCTCGATGTTCTGGAAGTTCAGGCTGAGCTTTTCGCCGCTGAATCCCGGGCCTTGCGTCAGCTTGTTGGCGTCGACCTTCATCGGCCGCACTTCCAGCACGAACTGGTTGTCGGTCTGGTAGGCGCTGTGTTCCCAGGCGCCGGTGGGCTCGACGACCATGCGCACGCGATCGCCGTTCTGGAAGGTGGCGATCGATTTGACCGGCGTGCCGAAGTCGGTGACGTCCAGGCGCCGGCGCAAGGCCTCGGGCAGCGACGAACGCAGGAACTCGACGACGAGCGTCTGGCCCTGCTGGCGGATGTCGACACCGACTTGCGTGCTGGGCAGGCCGACGATGACGCGGCCGGCGCCGTCGGAGCCGCGACGGAAGTCGATCTCGCGCAGCGG
>JBILSW010000335.1:0-4216 GCA_044371895.1 Rubrivivax sp. | reverse complement strand
CCGTGCGTGGTTAAGGCGAAGAGGCGCGCCGGATCGGGCCGGGCCGCGGCCAGCAGGGCGTCGAAGCTGGCGTGGCGCTGCACCTCGGCCCACTCGTGGTAGTCGAGCCCCGCGCGGCGCAGCAGCTTGTCGTCCATCGAGAAGCCCAGCGGTTCCACCAGGTGCAGCGAGCAGCCAGTGTTGGCCACGAGGCGGATCACGTTGCCGGTGTTGGGCGGGATCTCGGGTTCGACGAGCACGACGTGGAACATGCTCAGTCGGTCCCCGGCGCAGGCGTGCGCGCGAACACCCACACCTGCACCGAGGCTGCCCCGGCGCGCCGCAGTTCCCGCGTGGCGGCGGCGACGGTGGCGCCGGTGGTCATGACGTCGTCGACCAGGGCGACGCGGCGGCCGGCCAGCGCGGCGCGGCGCCGGGGCTCGGCCATGAAGGCCTGCGCCAGGTTGGCCTCGCGCCCGGCGCGTGCCTGCCCCGTCTGGCGCGGTGTTTCCAAGGGGCGCAGCAGCAGAGCGTCGTCGGCCGGCAGACCGCGCTGCCGGGCAACGCGCCGGGTCAGCTCCCAGGCCTGGTTGTAGCCGCGCTCGGCCAACCGCGCGGGCGCCAGCGGCACGGGCAGCACAAGCTCGGGGGCTGGCAGGCCGGCGCGCAAGGCCGCAGCCACCGCATCGGCCAGGCGCGCGGCCAGCGCGGCGGCCAGCTCCACGCGGCCGTTGAACTTGAAGGCCTGCACCAGGCCATCCCAGGGAAAGCCGTAGTCGACGGCGGCCACGGCGGCGTCGAACGGCGGCTCCAGCGCGCCCAGGCAGCCGCCGCACCGCTCGACGGCCGTGGCGGTGGGCAGCGCGCAGCGCGCGCAACGCCAGCGCGGGGCGGCGAAGCGCGCGTCGCAGTCGCCGCACAGGGCGTCGCCGGCCGTCCACTGGCGGCACAACTCGCACTGTGTGGGCCAGCGCGAGGGGCTGGGCAGTGCGGGGCCGGGCAGGGCGCGCGTGGGCATGGCCTGCCTATACTGCCACGCATGCCCATGCCCGATGCCACCGTCGGCGCGCCGCGGCCGGTGGATGCCGTTGCGCTGGCGCGTTGGCGCCGCCGCCTGCGCAACGCAGCCGGGCCACCCTGGCTGCACGCCGAAGCCGCCCGCCGCATGGCCGCGCGGCTGGCCGTGGTGAAGCTGCAGCCGCGGGCCGTGCTCGACTGGGGCCTGCAGGCCGGACACGACCGTGGGCTGCTCGCGGCCGCCTACCCGCAGGCCCGGATCACGGCGGTGGACCCCGACGGCACCCCCGCCCCCGCCGAGGCCACGCCCTGGTGGCGCGAGCTGCTGTCGCGCCTGGCGCCGCCGGCCGCTGTCGCCCCGGCTGCCGTGTCCGACGGCCAGGCGCAGCTGCTGTGGAGCAGCATGCTGCTGCACACCTTGCCCGATCCGCAGGCGCTGTTCGCGGCCTGGCAGCGCGCGCTCGCTGTCGACGGCTTCCTCATGTTCTGCACGCTCGGCCCCGGCACGCTGCAGTCGTTGGCCGCGCTGTACGCCGATGCCGGCTGGCCCGCGCCGATGGCACCGCTGGTGGACATGCACGACCACGGCGACATGCTCGTGCAGGCTGGCTTCGCCGACCCCGTGATGGACCAGGAGACCCTGCGCCTGACCTGGGTCGACGCCAAAGCCGCGCTTGCCGAACTGCGCACGCTGGGCCTGAACGCGGCGCCCGGCCGCGCGCCGGGCCTGCGCACGCCCGGATGGCGGCTGGGGCTTCTGCAGCGGCTGGAGTCCCGCCGCGGCGCCGACGGTCGCGTCGTACTCGAATTCGAGATCGTGTATGGCCATGCCTTCAAGCCCGTGCCCAGGGCGCGGCTCGCTGCCGAGACCACGCTGCCCCTGGACGACCTGCGCGCGATGGTCCGGCGGCGGCCGCCAGCTGCGGGCCGCTGACGCCGTCCTGACGCGATCCGGGGTGTCGATTCGGTGCTGGAGCACGTCAGTATGCAGCGGGGTGCTGAGCTAGAATCCGGGGCGTTTGCACAGGGTGGCCGCATAGGGTGGCGGCTGGCACCGCGACGGCCGCCGCGGAGCAGTTGCCCCGACAGTCCAGAGCCCGCGCAATACCTGCCGTCACGCCGCCCAGCCGTCTTGTCGTTCCTGCAGTAACCGCCTCCAAGCATGACCGTCACCGCCGCACCCGCGCCCTGGGCCACCGCACCCCGCGCGCCGTCGTCGTTCGGCCGTCGGCTCCTGAACCCGGGCCCGGGTGGTCGGCCGGCGCTGCAATGGCCGCTGCGCCGTAACTGCTCGATCACGCCTCGCCAGCTTGGTGCTGTCTACCTCTCGCTGTGCATCGTGTCCATCGCGGTCTCGGGCTTCTTCATGGCCCAGGGTGCGCCCTATGTGGCGGCCTTCGCCGGTATCGAACTGCTGGCCGTGGGCGTGGCGCTGCTGGTGTTCGCCCGCCACGCCGGTGACCACGAGACCATCACGCTGGAGGGCCGCTCGCTGCACGTTGAGCGCAGCCTCGGCAGCCGCGTGCAGCACGTCCACCTCGACACTGAATGGCTCGCCGTCGAGCCCGCCGCCGGCCAGGGTTCCCTGGTGCAGCTGCGTGGGCGCGGCGGCAGCGTGACCGTCGGCCGCTTCGTGCGGCCGGAGTTGCGCGCCGCGCTGGCCCAGGAACTCCGCACCGCCCTGCGCCGCGGCCCCGAGAACGAACCCCGACCCTGAAGTGAAACCGATGACGCGCCCGACCCCTCTCCGTCAACGCCTGCGCCAGGCTCCCGCGGCCTTGGCCGCCCTCGGCGCCCTGATCGCATCGGGTGCCGCGCTGGCCACGAACGACCTGCCCGGCGGCCCGGCCGTGAACCAGCTCAACCTGCACCCGGCGGCCACCCGCATCGCCGAGCAGCAGGCCTGGCTGCACTGGTTCATGCTGATCGTCTGCACGGTGATCTTCGTCGCCGTGTTCGGGGTCATGTTCTATTCGATCCTCAAGCACCGCAAGTCGCTCGGCCACAAGCCGGCGAACTTCCACGAGAGCGTGGCGGTCGAGATCGCCTGGACGGTCGTGCCCTTCATCATCGTCATCGTCATGGGCGCCATGGCCACCCGCACCGTGGTGGCCATGAAGGACACCAGCAATGCCGACCTCACCATCAAGGCGACGGGCTACCAGTGGCAGTGGGGCTACGATTACCTCAAGGGCGAGGGCGAGGGCATCGCCTTCCTGTCGGCGCTGGACGCCTCGCACCGCGTGATGTCCGACCAGGGCAAGCCGCAGGGCGACGACTACCTGTTGAAGGTCGACAACCCGCTGGTCGTGCCGGTCAACCAGAAGATCCGCATCGTCACCACCGCCAATGACGTGATCCACGCCTGGATGGTGCCGGCCTTCGGCGTCAAGCAGGACGCCATCCCCGGCTTCGTGCGCGACACCTGGTTCCGCGCCGAGAAGACCGGCGACTTCTACGGTCAGTGTGCCGAACTCTGCGGCAAGGAGCACGCCTACATGCCGATCCACGTGAAGGTGGTGACGCAGGCCGAGTACACCGCCTGGGTGGCAGCCAAGAAGAAGGAGATGCAGGCAAAGGCCGACGACCCGACGAAGGTCTGGGCTCTGGCCGACCTCGTGGCCCGAGGCGAGAAGGTCTACAACGCCAACTGCGCCGCCTGCCACCGCGCCGACGGCAAGGGCGCAGGCCCGATCAAGGCGCTGGACGGCAGCGCCATCGTGCTGAACGACCCCGCGCGCCAGCTCGAGATCCTGCTCAACGGCGCTGCCAATGGCGCAATGCCGGCCTGGAAGCAGCTCTCGGACACCGAGATCGCCGCCGTGCTGACCTTCTCCAAGAACTCGTGGTCGAACAAGACCGGCAAGCTGGTCCAGCCTGCCGAGGTCATGGCCGCGCGCAAGTGACCGACTGAACACGCAAGAGGCATCCGAACCATGAGTGCTGTCCTTCCCCCGCATGGCCACGCAGGCGGTCACGACCACGCCCACGGTCACGAACACGACCACCACGACCACAAGCCCACCGGCTGGCGCCGCTGGGTGTTCGCGACGAACCACAAGGACATCGGCACGATGTACCTGCTGTTCAGCTTCGCGATGCTGATGGTGGGCGGCGTGCTCGCGCTGGGCATCCGCGCCGAGCTGTTCCAGCCGGGCCTGCAGTTCGTGAACCCGGAGCTGTTCAACCAGCTCACCACGATGCACGGCCTGATCATGGT
>JBILSW010000334.1:0-4218 GCA_044371895.1 Rubrivivax sp. | reverse complement strand
CGTGCAGCAGGCCGGCCACCAGCGCAGCCAGCGCGGCCAGCACCACGCCCTGCTCGGCCGTCATCGCGGCAGGATGCCCTGCTGGCGCAGCCACGCCATCAGGCGCAGCGCGGCATCGGCGGCGGCCTCGGACCCGGTGTCCACGCGCAGTTCGGGCGCCTCGGGCGGCTCGTAGGCCGAGTCGATGCCCGTGAAGTTGGGCAGCTCGCCGCGCCGCGCCTTGGCGTACAGGCCCTTGGGGTCGCGGCGCTCCGCCAGCGCCAGCGGCGCGTCCACGTGCACCTCCACGAAGGCGATGCCGTCCATGCGGCTGCGCGCCAGTGCGCGCTCGCTGCGGAAGGGCGAGATGAAGGCGGTGATGACGATGAGGCCGGCATCGGCCATCAGGCGCGCCACCTCGGCCACGCGGCGGATGTTCTCCACGCGGTCGGCGTCGGTGAAGCCGAGGTCGCGGTTGAGGCCGTGGCGCAGGTTGTCGCCGTCCAGCACGTAGGCCGCCCGACCGGCGGCGTGCAGCCGGCCCGCCAGCGCATTGGCCAGCGTGCTCTTGCCCGAGCCCGACAAGCCGGTGAGCCACACCACCGCCGGCTGCTGCCCCAGCAGCACGGCACGCGCGGTGCGGTCGACGTCGTAGCCCTGCAGGTGCAGGTTCTGCGAGCGCCGCAGCGCGAAGTGCAGCAGGCCCGCGCCCGCGGTGGCGAAGCTCATGCGGTCGATGAGGACGAAGCCGCCGGTGTCGCGGTTCGCGGTGTACGGGTCGAAGGCCACGGGCCGGTCGAGCGCCAGCGTGCACACGCCGATGGCGTTGAGCTCCAGCGTGCGCGCCGCGAGATGCTCGCCGGTGTTGACGTTGACCACGTGCTTGATGCTGCTGACGGTGACGCCCACCGTGCACGCACCCAGCTTCAGCAGGTAGGGCCGGCCGGGCAGCAGCGGTTCGGCGTCCATCCACACGATCGTGCACTCGAACTGGTCGGCCACCTGCGCGGGATCGGCCGCGCCGCAGATGAGCGCGCCGCGCGAGCAGTCCACCTCGTCGGCCAGCGTCAGCGTCACGCTCTGGCCGGCCACGGCCTCGGGCGCGTCGGCCAGGCCCACGATCACGCGCGCCACGGTGGTCTCGCGGCCGGCGGGCAGCACCCGCACGGCGTCGCCGGGCCGCACCGTGCCGCCGGCCAGCAGGCCGCTGAAGCCGCGAAACTCGGCGCTCGGGCGATTCACCCACTGCACGGGCAGGCGCAGCGGGCCGTTGCGGCGGCCGCCGTCGTCCACAGGGCAGGTCTCCAGGTGCTCGAGCAGCGGCACGCCGTCGTACCAGGGCGCGTGCGGGCTGGCGCGGACGACGTTGTCGCCCTCCAGCGCGCTCATCGGAATGGCCTTGGTGGCGTGCAGGCCCAGGCCCTCGGCCAGCGCGCGCCACTCGGCCACGATGGCATCGAAGCGCGCCTGATCCCAGCCGACCAGGTCCATCTTGTTGACGGCCAGCACGGCCTGGCGCACGCCCAGCAGCGCCACCAGCCGCGTGTGGCGACGCGTCTGCACGAGCACGCCCTTGCGCGCGTCGACCAGGATCACCGCCAGGCCGGCCGTGCTGGCGCCGGTGACCATGTTGCGCGTGTACTGCTCGTGGCCGGGCGTGTCGGCGACGATGAACTTGCGCCGCTCGGTGCTGAAGAAGCGGTAGGCGACGTCGATGGTGATGCCCTGCTCGCGCTCGGCGGCCAGGCCGTCCACCAGCAGCGCCAGGTCGGGCCGCGCGCCCTGCGTGCCCCAGCGCTCGCTGTCGCGCTCCACCGCCGCGAGCTGGTCGTCGAAGACCAGGCCGCTCTCGAAGAGCAGCCGGCCGATCAGCGTGCTCTTGCCGTCGTCCACCGAACCGCAGGTGATGAAGCGCAGCAGCGTCTTCACCTGGTGGCGGGCCAGGAACTGCTCGATCGTCTCGCGCGCGGGGTCGTATCGGTGACTCATGCGGGGTGGGCCATCAGAAGTAGCCCTCCTGCTTCTTGCGCTCCATCGAGGCCGCGCCGTCGTGGTCGATCAGGCGGCCCTGGCGCTCGGAGCTGCGCGTGGACAGCATCTCCTCGATGACCTCGGGCACCGTGGCGGCTTCAGACTCGATGGCGCCCGACAGGGGGTAGCAGCCCAGGGTGCGGAAGCGAACGCGGCGCGTCTCGGGCCGCTCGCCGGGCGCCAGGCGCATGCGCTCGTCGTCGACCATGATCCAGGTGCCGCCGCGCCGCGCCACCGGCCGCGGCTGGGCGAAGTACAGCGGCACCACCGGGATGCTCTCGAGGTGGATGTACTGCCAGACGTCGAGCTCGGTCCAGTTGCTGATCGGGAACACGCGGATCGACTCGCCCGGGCGCTTCAGGCCGTTGTACAGGTGCCAGAGCTCGGGGCGCTGGTTCTTCGGGTCCCAGGCGTGGGCGGCGTTGCGGAACGAGAAGATGCGTTCTTTGGCGCGGCTCTTCTCCTCGTCGCGCCGGCCGCCGCCGAAGGCGGCGTCGAAGCCGTGGGCGTCCAGCGCCTGCTTCAGGCCCTGCGTCTTCCAGACGTCGGTATGCAGCGCCGAGCCGTGGTCGAAGGGGTTGATGTCGGCAGCCAGGGCCTCGGGGTTGCGGTGCACGAGCAGCTTCACACCGGGCGTGGCCGCCACCTGGTCGCGCATCGCGTACATGTCGCGGAACTTCCAGGTGGTGTCCACGTGCAGCAGCGGAAACGGCAGCGGCCCCGGGTGGAAGGCCTTGCGCGCCAGGTGCAGCATGGTGGCGCTGTCCTTGCCGATGCTGTAGAGCATCACCGGGCGCTCGCACTCGGCCACCACCTCGCGCAGGATGTGGATGCTCTCGGCTTCGAGGCGTTGGAGGTGGGTGAACATCGTGGGGTGCGCCGGGGCGGCACGTGGCCCGCACGCGGGCAGGAGAGGAAGCCGCAGGCCGGGGGCGGTCGAGCCGCGGCGAGCGTCGGCCGGCCCGGTGACGCCTCCCGCTCGTGGTCGGATGGTGTCGGATACGCTTACAGGTCACCGAACCGGGCTTCGCCAGGACCGCCCCATGTCGCCGGGCAGACCCCTTGTTCATGGGGATTCTGGAGGGGCCTTCGGGTTCAATAAGTTCACTGTATGAACGTTATTGAACATCTTTGTGCTCATAAAAGAACTTTCTTGGTACTCAATCGAATTCTCCGGTCGCTCCGGGTCGCTCGGGCACTGTGGCGGCCAGTTCGCGGGCATACGGCTTGCTAAGTACACGGCATGCCACCGGTGGGTGGCGCGTTTCCAAGACACTCAGCCCCCAGGAGCTCGCAACATGCGTCGTCTTCCTTCTGTCATGGCCGCGGTTGCCGCGACCTTCGCCGTCTCAAGCGCTCAGGCGCTGGTTGTGGTCGTTGACGACTTCAACCTCCCCACCGGCGACACCACGGTGTTCGACGCCGACGGTGGCGGCGCCGGCATCGGCGTCTACTCGGACGCTATCCGCACGATTCGTACCCAACAGGTCACCGCTGGCGGCAACTTCGGCGGCTTCAATAGTAGCGTCAGCGTCGGCAGCGGCCCTAGCCTGATCCCACCTGGCACGCTGACGGTTCGCAACGCCACGACCGTGACGTCCAACGTCACGTTGGAGTGGGCGCTGGCGCCTTACATCCCCCTGCCGATCGGCTCGCCCGTGTCGCTGTACTTCAATGTGTATTCGTCCGATGACGTTACTAAGACCATCACCGCTTCGGCTTCGTTCGGGGCCATCGACACATTCAGCGTCGGTTTCCTGGCGGCCCCGGGTCAGCAGGTCTCTTTCGCTTTGAGTGATGCGGATGTGGCCCTGCTGAACGCAGGTGGCACGTTCTCGCTGACCCTCAGTGGTGCTTCTGGGTGGGACATCTCACTGGACGAGGTGGGCTTTAAGATCCCCGAGCCTTCGGTTCTGGGTCTGGCCGGGCTGGCGCTGATGGGTGCGGGCCTCGCCTCGCGTCGTCGCCGCGCCTGACGCGCGGCAAGCTCCTCAAGGGAGCCGTGGACTGGCCCCTTGCGGAATGACAAAGCGCCTTCCAAGCGGAAGGCGCTTTTTTTTGGGCTCGTTGCAGCGCCGTAAGTGACTCGATCAATCCCCCGTTGCGTGAAGGAAGCGCTCGTCGCCCACGATTCATTCGTACATCATCGCGCCCGGGAGATCGAATCTGATGAAGTCACAAGCACGCGTGAGCTCTCGATGGGCTTGT
>JBILSW010000333.1:0-4226 GCA_044371895.1 Rubrivivax sp. | reverse complement strand
GCCATGGAGATCCTGCGCCAGCACCAGGGCCCGATCGACGCCGTGTTCGTGGCCATTGGCGGCGGCGGGCTCATCTCCGGCGTGGCCGCCTACGTCAAGGCCGTGCGGCCCGAGGTGCGCGTGATCGGCGTGCAGACCACCGACTCGGACGCCATGCGCCAGTCCATCGCGAAGGGCCGGCGCGTGGCGCTGCCCGACGTCGGCCTGTTCTCCGACGGCACGGCGGTCAAGCAGGTGGGCGTGGAGACCTTCCGCGTGGCGCGGACGCTGGTCGACGAGATCGTCACGGTGGACACCGACGCCGTCTGCGCCGCCATCAAGGATGTGTTCCAGGACACCCGCAGCATCCTCGAGCCCGCCGGCGCCCTGGGAGTGGCGGCGATCAAGGCCTACGTGGAGCGCGAGCGCTGCAAGGGCCGCACCTTCGTGAGCATCACCTGCGGCGCGAACATGAACTTCGACCGCCTGCGCTTCGTGGCCGAGCGCGCGGAGTTCGGCGAACAGCGCGAGGCCCTGTTCGCGGTGACCATCCCCGAGGAGCGCGGGTCCTTCCGCCGCTTCTGCGAACTGATCGGCCCTCGCGCGGTGACCGAGTTCAACTACCGCATCTCCGACGAGCGCGTCGCGCACGTCTTCGTGGGCGTGGCCATCCACAAGCGTGAAGAGGCCGAGCGCATCGCGAGGCAGTTCCGACGGCACGGCTTCGCCACGGTGGACCTGACCGACGACGAGCTCGCCAAGGAGCACGTGCGCCATATGGTGGGCGGCCGTAGCGAGCTGGCGCGCGACGAGCGCCTGTTCCGCTTCCAGTTCCCCGAGCGGCCGGGTGCGCTGATGCGCTTCCTGCAGGCCATGCACCCGGGCTGGAACATCAGCCTGTTCCACTACCGCAACCAGGGTGCCGACTACGGCCGCATCCTGGTCGGCATCCAGGTGCCGGCCGGAGACGAGGCCGCCTTCGACGGCTTCCTGCGCACGATGGCCTATCCGTTCTCGGAGGAAACCGCCAACCCCGTCTACGGACTGTTTCTGCGCTGAGCGGCGGCTCACTACACTTCACCCCATGGTCGGTGCCCGGTCCCTCGTCACTCCCACCTCGAACCCGCAGCTCGAGAAGGCCCTGCGCGAGAAGCTCTCGCGCCGCAACGAGGTCGGCGGCAGCCTCGGCGAGCTCGAGCCGCTGGCCATCAGGCTGGGCCTGATGCAGAACACGCTGACGCCGGTGCTGCACGACCCGCAGCTGCTGCTGTTCGCGGCCGATCACGGGCTCGTGGTCGACGGCATCTGCGAGTCCGGCGTTCGCCCCACCCACGAAACGGTCCAGCAGGTGCTCGACCAGCAACTGCCACTGGCGGTTTTCGCGCGCGCGCAGGGCCTGGCGGTCACGGTGGTCGACTGCGGCATGGCCCAGAACCTGGCGCCGCAGGAACGGTTGCTGATGCGCAAGATCGCCCACGGCACGCGGAACACGCGTGCCGCGCTGGCGATGACGCTGGAGCAGGCGCACGCCGGCATGCGTGCCGGCATGGAGATCGGCGACAAGCTGCCGGGCAACGTCACCGTGCTGGCCGGCGTGGGCGTGGGCTCGCACGAGAGCGCGGCGCTGGTGCTGTCGCGCCTGACCGAATGCCCCGTGCGCGATCTCGTCGTCAGCGGCTCGCACATGGAGATCGACTTCCTCGCGCACGTGATGAACGTGCTCACGCAGTCGCAGGCCCGGCACCGCGGCGCCACCGAGCCGATCGAGGTGCTCGCGGCCTTCGGCGGCTTCGAGGTCGCGGTGATGGTGGGCGTCATCCTGATGGCGGCAAGCAAGCGACACCTGCTGATCATCGACGGCGCCCCGGCCTGCGCGGCGCTGATGGTGGCCTCGCGCATTGCGCAGCCGGTCACCGACTACTGTGTGTTCTGCCGCAGCCACAGCCATCGCGGGCTTGACCAGTCGCTCAACCTGTTCCGCTCCTCGGCCTTGCTCGAACTCGGCATGGAGAGCACTGACGGCACCGGTGCGTCGCTGGCCTGGCCGCTGCTCAAGAGCGCATCGGCACTGCTGGCGGATCCGGCCGGCGCCGAAGGCAGCGGCCTGGCGCTGCCTGGCGGCCCCGTCAAGCCTTTCGCGGACCCCCCACCCGATCCTTCGCCCTTCGGACCGGCGCTGTACTGAGCAGCGCCTGCGGCGGGCGGCGCGCTCACATCATGGGCGAACCGGGCTTGCGCTGGGGGGCTTTCTCGGCCGGCACCGAACTGTCATCGGCCGGCGGCTGCCTCGGCGCCGGGCCGGCCTGGGCCGGTGGCGCTGCGGGCGGCGTGCCGGTGGCCGCAGCCGGCGGGGGCGGCAGTTGCAACGCCACTTGCACGGGCCCACCGCGCGGGCCGAGTTCGGCACCGCGCGCGCTCACCGCCTGCAGCACCGTGTCGCCCTCGATCCGGGCGCCCACGCGGAAGGCCCGTGGCGGCCGGTCGTCGATGGCGATCAGAGCCACGCCGTCGCGGGTGCTGCGGCCCTGCGCCGTGGAGCCCCGCGGCGCGACCACGCCCAACAGCGCGAAGCGCGCCGACGGCGGTGGCGCGGCCTCGGGGGCGGCGGCGGGCGCCGGGGGCGGGTCGGCGCCGAGCAGCCGGGTGAGGTCGGCCTGCAGCACCGGAGAGGCGTCGGCCACCAGCGCACCGGCGGGCACGGGCGCCGGCTGCACGAACACGCGCAGCCCCCAGGCGACGGCCGCGGCCGCGGCCAGCGCCCACACCACGACCGTCATCCAGCGTGCCGACATGCGCCGATTATCATGCGCCACGCCCAAGCCACCGCCCGCTGCCATGTCCCTTGCCCTGCCCACCCCGACCGCGGCATGCCTGCCCGGCCAGCCCCGGCGGCGCCGGCGGGCCCGCGGTTTCACGCTCATCGAGCTTCTGGTGGTGCTGGTGATCATCGGCGTGCTCGGCGCGCTGATCGTGCCCAACCTGTTCTCCAGCCTCGACGATGCGCGCACCACGGCGGCGCGCACCGACATCAACACGCTGGTGCAGGCGCTCAAGCGCTACCGGCTCGACAACCAGCGCTATCCCAGCACCGAGCAGGGCCTGGCGGCCCTGGTGACGCGGCCCACCACCGGCGCCGTGCCGCCGAACTGGAAGCCCTACCTCGACAAGCTGCCGACCGACCCCTGGGGCCGCCCCTACCAGTACCTGAGCCCCGGCGTGCGCGGCGAGATCGATGTCTTCAGCTTCGGTGCCGACGGCCAGGCGGGAGGCGAGGGCAAGGATGCCGACATCGGCTCCTGGCAGTAGCCGCGGCCCTGCACCCGTGTTGCCGCGACGCCCGCGGCGCAGCGCCGGCTTCACGCTGGTGGAACTGCTGATCGTGTTGGCCATCGTGGCCGTCGGTCTGGGCTTGGTGGCGCTGGCGCTGCCCGATGGCGAGCGCGCCCGGCTCGAAGAAGAGGCCGAGCGCCTGGCGGCACTGATCGAGACGGCGCGTGCAGAGTCGCGCGTGTCCGGGGCCCCCGTGTACTGGCAGCCGCGCGACGGCGGCGAGCCGGCCACCGATGCCGTGGGCCAGCCGCTGCAGTTCCGCTTCGTCGGCCTGCCGCGCAGCCTGCCGCTGCCCACGCGCTGGCTCGACGCGCGCACCGAGGCCCAGGTGGTGGGCGCGCCCCGGCTGGTGCTGGGCCCGGAGGCCATCCTGCCGCCACAGCGCGTGCGCATGTCGCTGGGCTCGCAGCGGCTGGAATTGGCCAGCGACGGCCTCGCGCCCTTCGGCGTCGTCCAGCCTGAGGCCGTGCAATGACGGCCCGCCGCGGCGCCGGCTTCACGCTGCTGGAGGTGCTGGTTGCCTTGGCGGTGGTGGCGCTGGGCCTGGCCGCCGGGCTGCGCGCGGCCGACGCGCTCACCGACAATGCGCGCCGGCTTGAGGACGTGGTGGCCGCGCAGTGGTGCGCCGACAACCAGCTCACCGAGCTGCGGCTGCGGCGCGCCTTCCCGGGCGTCGGCGACAGCGACTTCGCGTGCGAGCAGCTGGGCCGCAGCTTCCGCGGCACGCTGCGCACGCGGCCCACGCCCAACCCCGGCGTCCGGCGCGTCGACGCCGTGATGGCCGACGAGCAGGGCCGCCCGCTCGTGACGCTGTCGACCGTGCTGCCGCGGCCATGACGCCGAGCACGCCCGTGGCGCGCGCGCGCGGCTTCACACTGGTGGAGGTGCTGGTGGCGCTGTTCGCGATGGCCTTGCTG
>JBILSW010000332.1:0-4238 GCA_044371895.1 Rubrivivax sp. | reverse complement strand
CGGTGGGCGTGGTGTCGGCGCTCGTCGCGGCCGTGATCAGGTTCGCGCCGTTGACCCTGACGGCGCTGAACTCAGGCCGGTTGGTGGTGTTGCAGGTGCCGCTCGTGGCCACGGTGAACGTCGCCCGCGCGGGCTGCGCCGGCACGGCGGCCGCGCCGGGCTGCATCACCTTGGTCGGGTAGCGCGCGTGCGCGTACACGGTGGTGCGCACCGCCTGGCACGAGTTCGCCGCCGGCGTGGCGGCGCGCGAGTTGGCGTCGCTGTTGCACCAGCGCAGCGGCGCCGGAACGGTGCGGGTGCCCGAGGCCGTCGCGGCGCAGTCGCGCAGGTTGTCCGAGGTGCACCACTCGCCGGGCACGATGCGGTAGTAGTGCGGGCCGAAGTTGCGCGCGGCGGTCGTGGCCGCGCTCGGTGCACCCACCGTGATCAGGCCGCTGCCGGTGGCGAAGACGGCCCGGAAGGTCGTGTAGTTCAGGCCGCCCACGGTGCCCGGCAACACGTAGTTGCCGTTGCGCAGGCAGTTGGTGAAGGTGCCGTCGGTGCACCACTCGAGGTCGGGGTACTGCGTCACCAGCGAGACGTTGGCGGCCGTGTAGGCCGTCAGGCTCTGCACCCCGTAGGCGTCCGTCGGCACCACGGTCCAGTTGAAGGTGTTGGCCGCCGTCATGCTGATGCGGCTGCTGCCGTCGGCGTTGGCCGGCGGCCGGTAACGCACCGCCGGGTTGTAGGCCACCCCGTTGAAGGCTGCGGCCATGAACGGCGGGTGCCCCCGCCGCGTGGTCGTCTGGTAGCAGGCTTGGAGGGGGCCGCTGCCGGCGGCGTTCTGGCAGCAGGCGCGGTTCCAGGTGCCGCTGCTGACAGTCGTCGCACCCGAGGCGCGGCAGTGGCCGCCGGTCATCCAGTCGGGCATGTAATCCCAGTCCATGCTGCCGGAGTCGTCCATGATGAACATCAGGTTCGGCTTGACGACGCTGGCGGTGACGTTGGCCAGCGGCGCGCTGCTGATGTCGACGGTCGAGGCGTGGGCGGCGCCCGCGGCGAGCAGACCCGGCACCAGCATCACGGCGGCGACGGTGTGCAGGGCCAGACGCCGCAGGCCACGGAGGAGTCGCTTCATGGTCATGCTCCTGAAAGTCCGGATGGGGTGTATCTGTGCAGGGGCGCGCCGCGCGTCAGAGCGCCACGACCACCTGCACGAAGCTCACGGTGTTGCGCGGGCCGTCCACGCGCGCCGTGATGCGGTAGTAGCGTTGGGCCGCCGTCTGGAGGCGCACCACGCCGGAGCCGCGGCTCCCCGCCTCACCGCCGCCAAGGTCCGGCGTCGCCTCGCAACCCGCGCCGCCCACCGGATCGCCGATGGCGTTGCACAGGCGGTGCACCACCCAGCTCACGCGGTTGCCGGCGCCGTCGGGGGGCAGCGTGTTCACGCGGGCGGTGGTGGCGATGACGTTGTCCCAGAAGGCCTGCCACGACTGGTTGGCCGCCGGGTCCTCGCGGCGCGCGAAATAGCCCACCAGCTCGGTGCCATCGATGTCGATGTGGTTGTGCAGCCGCGCGCCGGTGTTGTTGGTCTGCAGCCAGGCGATGGCCGCCTCGATCCCGACATCGGCCGACTGCGTGGCTGCCTGCTGGAACGCCAGGTTGCCGGCGACGCGCGTGCTTGTGAGGGTGGAGCGCACGATGGCCAGGCCCGCCAGCGTCATGGCCAGCAGAACGATCAGCGCGGTGATCAGCGCCACGCCCCGCTGTGCAGCGGCGGCCGGTCGGCGCGAGGCAGCGGCCCGCTTCAGCATCCCGCAGCCCCTGGCAGCCAGGTCATGTTGCGGATGGGCACCAGCGTCTCGAAGGTCCGGTAGCGGAACTGCTGCCAGTCGTCCAAGGCGTCCAGCGCGATGGGCTGGCTGGCCGAACCGGCCCAGGTGGGGGCGGAGGCGGTCACCACCTCGGCGGCCTGCTGCGGGCTGCGCGCCACCACCGCCAGCCGCACGGCCGACACGCGCATCCACCCGCAGGCGGTGGTGGGGGCGGCCTGGTCGAACACGTCGACCACTGCGTCCATGGCGGGCGCCGTGGTGTCGCGGCCGTACTGCGCGCGCAGGCTCACCACCTGGTGGCCGATCGGCACCCAGACGGCCGGGTCCTCCACGTTGGCGTCGAGGGCGCAGTCGCTGGCGAGCATGTCGCAGACCGTCAGCTGCTGCGCGCGCACGGCGTACACCTGCACGCGCGGGGCGCGGCCCAGGTTGTACAAGCGCCCGTTGGCCATGCCCAGCACGCCCGCCGCGGTGTTGACGTTCGGCGCCGCCACGCCGGTCACCGTCGTCATCTGCAGCAAGCAGGTGGCGGGCCGGGTGGCCGGCGTGGCAATCACGAAATCGCCGACCTCGAATGCCCCAGGGGCTGGCACGCCGTAGCTGGCCCCCGCGGGCTGCAGGACGATGCGCGAGCCCTCCGGCGAGCCGCCCGACGAACCGTGCACCACCATCAGCGTGTCGGTGTCGTTGTCGCCCGCCGGGATATCGGGGTGGTTGATGGTGACCGGCGCGAGCGCCGTCAGCGTGCGCCCGTTGGGAAGCAGCAGGTCGCACCCGATGAGAGGAAATGAGGCCACGCCGTGGCCGCCCTGGCGCAGCTCGCGCTGCAGCTGTGTCAGGGCGAGCGCGCCGCTGTTCTGCGCGTCGTCGCCGCCGAGCGCCGCGCGCCGGGCGCCGTCGGAACGCTGGAACACCTGCAGCACGATCAGCACCGAGAGCATGCCCAGCACGAGGGCGATCATGATCTCGACCAGCGAGACGCCGCGCTGGCGCCGCGCTGGCGCTGCCGGCGATTGAGTTGCAAGTTGGTCCATGGACTCAGCGGATCTGGGTGACCATGACGAGCTGGTTCGGCGCGGCACTGGCGGGCGCTGCCGGGGGCCGCCACCACATCTGCACCGTCACGCGCGCGGTGTCGGGCGCGCTGGCGCCGCCGGCCACGGCCTGGACGGTCACCGTGGGCGCGCTGGCGGCCACGCCGGGCAGCGTGGCGACCACGGTGGCAAGCCACTCCTCGTAGGCCGCCTGGCCGGGGGCGAAGTTGGCCTGCAGCGTGGCCACCTGCCGGTCGGTCAGCCACATGCGCGAGATCAGCGCGTTGGCCAGCAGGGTCGCTTCGGCGCGGTACCGGGCCTGGCTGCTCTGCTGCGTCGCCGTGCCCTGCAGACCGACGACGGCGAGCACGCCCACCGAGAACACGACCACCGCGACCAGCACGTCGATCAGCGCCACGCCCCGCGCATGGGAACGGCGACGGGTCGACAGCGGCTTGCGGGTGGCGACCATCAGCAGGCCCCCGGGTTGGGCGCGGTGGCGGCCGGGTTGCATGTGCGCACCTGGCCCACGGGCGTGACGAGCACCTGCAGGCAGGTCCGCGCGCCCCCGTTGGCCACGCAGTCGGCCTCGTCGGCGGCGCGCACGTCGAAGACGATGTTGCCCGCCGGCACGGGCACGATGCGGCCCAGGCCGTTGAACACCAGCGTCTCGACGGTGCCGTCGATGACGGTGGTGGCCGCGCCTTCGCGCCCATCGTGGCGGCTGAGCAGGCGGGGCGCGTCGGTGTCCGACGGCGCGACGTCGCACAGGCCCGCCACGGCCGTCGGCTCGGCGTCGGGGTCGAGGTTCAGCACCCAGTGCGGGCCGCTGTTGTTGATCGCGCAGTCGTTGCCCAGCGAGCTGGTCAGCTGGAAGCGCACGCGCGCGTTGCGCGTCACGGCCTCGCCCTTGGCGGTCTGCAGCGACGCGGCCAGCGCCTCGGCGGTGTTGCGCAGCCGCGTGTTCGCGAACCACTCCGCCAGCCCCGGTGCGGCCATCACCATCAGCAGGCCGAGGATGCTGATGCCCACCAGGAGCTCGATCAGCGTCACGCCGCGGGCGCGTCGACGGGCGTCCATCAGCACGACCCGTCCTTGCGGATGGCCCAGCAGGTGTTGGGGTTGGGCGTCGCCCACCCGGTGGGCACCGCGGCCGTGGCGCGCACGTTCTGGTGCGTGACGGTGTAGGTGAAGCCCGCCATCGTGCCCTTGCCCACCGCCCGCAGCGTGAACGCGGTCGCGTTCTGCGTGGGGCACGAGAAATCGAAGTAGCGGTTTGTGGTGTCCTCGTTGCAGCCGGGCGCGCCGACGTAGGTGCGGTTGTCCTGGAAGAACTGCTCAAGCTGCACCTGCAGCGTGCCCAGCCGCGACGTGGCTTGCGGCACGTTGC
>JBILSW010000331.1:0-4277 GCA_044371895.1 Rubrivivax sp. | reverse complement strand
GCGCGGCGCCGCCGGCCACGCGAGGCGGTCGCCGAACACCGCCAGCGCCGAGCCTGCCAGGGCCTGCGGCGGCGGCAGGGCGGCCCAGGCCTCGGCGAGCGCGGGCCAGGCCCACAGCGCCGGCGCCTGCGTGACCTGCCAGCGCCCCTGCCGCCACGCGTAGCGTTCGGCGTAAATCTCGTCCATGCGCGCATCGGCGGCCACCGCGACCTCGGCGTCCTCGGCCAGGGGCGGCCCGGCATGCAAATCCTCGGCCAGCAGCATCAGCGCGTCCAGCGGCAACACGGGCTTGCCCCAGCCCCAGGCCAGGCCCTGGGCCACCGCGCAGGCCGTACGCAGGCCCGTGAAGGCGCCCGGGCCCTGCACGAAGGCGATGGCGTCCAGTTGCCCGCCCGCCAGGCCCGCGCGCGCCCGCAGGGCCTGCAGCACGGGCAGCAGCCGCGCCGACGCGGCGGCGCCGCCGGTTTCCTCGTGCGTGTGCAGGGTGCGGCCATCGACGAGCGCGGCGCACAGGCGGTCGGTGGCGGTGTCCAGGGCCAGGATCGCCGGCCCCGTCCCGGGGGGAGCGGTCATCGGCTCAGTTTAGCCGTGCGATCATGGCCGCCGATGCCCACCGACTGCCGCCGCTGCCTGCTGCCTATCGCCCTGCTGTGGGCCGCGGCCCTGCCCCTGGCCCACGCCGCCACGCAGCTGCCGCCCGAGGCCCGGCAGGCGCTGCAGCGTGCCGCGATCCCGCTGGAGGCCGTGGCCGTGGTGGTGCACGAGCTCGGCGCGATGCAGCCCGTGCTGGACTGGCGCGCCGACGCGCCGATGAACCCGGCCTCGCTGATGAAGCTGCCCACCACGCTGGCGGCACTGGACCGCCTGGGCCCGGCCTTCACCTGGGCCACGCCGCTGTGGCTGACGGGCGCGATGAACGACGGCGTGCTCGACGGCGACCTCGTCATCCAGGGCCGTGGCGATCCCAAGCTCGTGGTCGAGCGCCTGTGGCTGGCGCTGCGCCAGCTGCGCCAGTGGGGCCTGCGCGAGATTCGCGGCGACATCGTGCTCGACGGCCGTGCCTTCGCACCGCAACCCGGCGATCCCGGCGACTTCGACGGCGAGCGCCTGCGCCCCTACAACGCGCTGCCGACGGCGCTGCTGTTGAACTTCCGCTCCTCGATCGTCAGCCTCGTGCCCGACGTGGCCGTGGGCGTCGCCCGGGTGTCGCTGGACACCCCGCTGGCCGACACGCGCATCGACGCCACCGTGCCGCTGGCTGCCGCCGGCACGCCCTGCGGCGACTGGCGCGCCGGCCTGAAGGCCGGCATCGAGCCGCGCCGCTTGCGCTTTGCCGGCAGCTTTCCGGCTGCCTGCGGCGAGCGCCAGTGGCCCCTGGCTGACGCCGAGCCCGCCAGTTACGACGCGCGGCTTCTGCGCGGCCTGTGGCAGGAGCTCGGCGGCACCCTGGCCGGCCGCGTGCGCGAGGGCGCCGCTCCCACCGGCCGGCCGCCCACGCTGACGCTGCGCTCGCCGCCGCTGGCCGAGGTGGTGCGCGACATCAACAAGTTCAGCAACAACGTCATGGCGCAGCAGCTGCTGCTGACGCTGGCGCTGCAGGCCCTGCCCGAAGGCGCGCCGGGGGTGACGGCGCAGCAGGCCCGCGAGTTGCTGGCCGCCTGGCTGGCCGAGCGCACCGGCGCCCTGGACGACGCGGTGGTGGTGGACAACGGCTCGGGCCTGTCGCGCCTGTCGCGCCTGTCGGCGCGGCGGCTGGCGCGGCTGCTGCTGCAGGCCGCCGACGGCCCGCACTTCGGCGAGCTGCTGGCATCGCTGCCCATCAGCGGGCAGGACGGCACGCTGCGCCGGTCGCGGGCACCCGAGGGCCGCGCGCAGCTGAAGACCGGCTCGCTGCGCGACGTGTCGGCCCTGGCCGGCTACGTGCTGTCGGACACCGGCCGCCGCTACGTGTTCGTGGCGATGGTCAACCACCCCCAGGCTGGCGCCGTCCGCCCCGCGCTCGATGCCCTCGTGCAGTGGGCCGTGCACGACGCCCCCGCGCGCGCCCTTCCCGGGCGGCCTTCACGACCCGAGAACCGCCACCGAGAACTGCCATGAACCCGCAAGACTGGATCGGCTACGCCGCCGCCACGCTGACCACCGCCTCGTTCCTGCCGCAGGCCGTGCTCACGTTGCGCACCCGCGACACACGCGGCATCTCGCTGGCCATGTACTCGGCCTTCACGGCAGGCGTGGCGCTGTGGCTGCTGTACGGGCTGGCACTCGGCGAGTGGCCGATCATCGTGGCCAACGCCGTGACGCTGGCGCTGGCCGCGACCATCCTGCTGACCAAGCTCGTCGTCGAGCGCGGCGGCGGTCAGAACCGGTAGGCCAGGCCCAGGCTGACGCTCAGCGGATCGACCTTCAGCGCCAGCGTCTGGCCCGTGGACAGACGGCCATCCGTCTTCAGCGGCGTGTGCCACACGGAGGCGTCGAGCTGCCAGCGCGAGGCGAAGCGCCACACCGCGCCGACTTGCACGCTGGCGGCCCAGGTCGACTCGAACTCGATGGTCGTGGGCCGCGCCGGGGTGCCGCCGGTGATGGCCGTCAGCGCCGCGGTGCTGCGCGAATCGTAGAAGCGCGCGTAGGTGGGGCCCACGCCCAGGTAGGGGCGCAGCGCGGCGTCGGCCGCGCCGAAGCGCCACTGCAGCATCAGCGAGAGAGGCATCGCCTTCACCTCGGCGAGCTTGCCCGCGCCGGCCAGGGCCCCGGCGCCGACGACGTCGTGCTTGAAGCCGGCTGACAGAGGCAGGTCGAGCGCCCAGTGGTCACCGAGCATGTAGGTGATGCCGGCCGTGGGCTGGGTGTCGGGCTTGATGTCGGCCTGCGAGCGGGGCGTGCTGGGCGCGGTGAGGTCCCCGCTGGTGACCTGCGGCTGGATGGTGCCGACACCGCCGCGCACCAGCCAGCTGCCGGCCGACTGGGCCGCCACAAGGCCGGGCCAGGCCAGGGAAGCTGCCGCGGCCACGGCGGCCAGGGCCCCGCCGGCGCGGGGCAGGCCGCGGGAGAAGAGGTTCGAAGCGCTCATGGACGGTTCTCCGGGCATCGGGTTCACAGCCAGCCCGCGCGGGCCAGCTCCAGCGCGATCTGCTGCGCCAGCAGCTGGTGGCCGTAGGGCGTGGGGTGGAAGCCGTCGGAGAACGCGTAGCGCCGCCACCAGTTCGCGCCCCCGGTGGCACCGGCCGGCGGCGCCGCCGACAGCGCGGTATCGGTGCAGGTGGCGAAGTTGTAGCTCGGCAGGCCGTCGCTGCCGACGCCGGTGACGGGGCAGGCCGTGGCCCTCACGTTGCTAAGCCCGTACTGCGCGGGTGACGCGACCTGCTCGTTGAATGCGGTGTAGAAGTCCACCACCACCACGGCGGCGTTGCCCGCGAAGCGCGAGGCCAGCCGGGCGTTGAAGGCCTCGACCCAGCTCTTGAACAGCGCTTCGCTCTGCGCGCGCGCCGCCGCGCCGGCGCTGCCGCCGCCCGAGGCCGCCGCGATGCCGTCGAGCACGGCCTGGAAGCGCGGCGTGTTGGTGATGCCGGGCATGTTCAACAGCGCGATGCGACGCGCGCCCTTGGACAGGGCACCGTCCCGAAGCTGGTCGGCGAAGCGGTCGGCCAGGGCCTGCATGTACTGGCCACCCGCCGCCGCGAGCCCGGCGGCCCCGCCCGCCGCGGCCGCCCCCACCTGGGCCGGCGTGAGCAGCGTGCCCAGCACCGCGGTGTAGGCGACGCCGCCGTCGACGGGCGCGCGCAGGTAGGCACCCACCAGCGTGGCGGCGTCGTTTCCGCCGCCGTCGATCAGCAGCAGGTCGTCGGCGCCGAAGTTGCCGGCCGCCGTGGCCGTGGCAAGCTGCACGCTGATGATGCGCGGATCGGCCGCCACCAGCCCAGAGGCCGCGCCGTTGATGACGCCCCCACCCACCGCGTAATTGGTGCAGCCGGCCGTGCTGTTGGGCACGAAGATGGCCCCGGTGAAGCGGAAGAAGCTGCAGCCCTGGCCCAGGCCGTACGACAGGCCGATGCGCTCGGGGTAGGTCAGGCTCTCGCTACCCTGCACCGTGAATCGCAGGCCGAAGGTGCCGACATCAGCGAGGCTGTCGCCCATCACCTTCAGCGAGGTGACGCGGGCTGCGGGGGTGGTGTCGGCCTCGTTGCTGCCACCGCCGCAGGCGGCCAGCAGCCCCACCAGGGCCAGCCCGATGAGCGTGGTGCGCAATCGGATCATCGTGTCTCCTCGAATCCAGGCCTCCG
>JBILSW010000330.1:0-4281 GCA_044371895.1 Rubrivivax sp. | reverse complement strand
GCTGCACGAGGCCCTGCAGCGCGATGCCCGCGAGGGCTTCAGCCATGAGCTCAAGTACTGCGGCGGCGCCGAGGCGCTGGCCGCGCTGGCCGGCGGGCAGTGCGACATCGCCGGCTTCCACGTGCCGGTAGGCCGCTTCGAACCCACGGTGCTGGCGTACTACCGGCCCTGGCTGCAGAGCCGCTCGTTGCGCCTGGTGGCCCTGGCCACGCGCCGCCAGGGCCTGATGCTCGCGCCTGGGAATCCCCGACGCATCGACGGCGTGGCCGACCTCGCCCGGCCCGGGGTGCGCTTCATCAACCGCCAGCCCGGCTCGGGCACGCGGGTGCTGCTAGACCTGCTGCTGGCCGAGGCCGGCCTCGTGTCCGCGCAACTGCGCGGCTACGAGCAGTGCGAGTTCACGCACGCCGCCGTGGCCGCCTTCGTGGCCAGCGGCATGGCCGACGCCGGTCTCGGGGTGGAAGTGCCGGCGCGACGCTTCAAGCTGGAGTTCCTGCCCCTGGAACAGGAGCGCTACTTCCTGCTGGCCGACGAGCGCACGCTGACCTACGAGCCAGTGCAGCCGATGCTGCAGGTGCTCGCCAGCGAAGCCTTCCGCGACGAGGTGCATGGGCTCCCCGGCTACCGCGCGCGCGACACCGGCCGCGTGTTCACGTTCGAAGAGGCCTTCGCCAGCGCCGCCGCCCCCACGCCGGAGCGGCCCCGGCGCCGCCGGATCGCTTAGCCTCACCCCACCGCACACTGCCCTGCCCGCCGACAACGCCAATGAGCCCACTCCCACCGCCCCAACGCTGGCTGCCGCCCGACGACCCGCTGCGTCAGCGCCTGCCCGACGAGGCGCACGCACGGCCCGCCGCGCGGCTGCGCATGCCGGCGCTGGTGTTGTACGTGGCCGTGCGCCACGACGGCATCGAGCGCAGCGCTCAGTGGCAGCACCTCAAGCGCCTGCCGGGCCAGGAGGGGCTTTCGGCCGAGGCACTGGAGGGCCAGTTCCTGCGCCTGCGCCTGCCCGGTGGCACGCTGCGATGGGAGCGCCACACCGAGTTCACGCGGTACACGCTGGTGCAGGCGCTGGCCCCCGATACGGGACTGGGCACTACCGACCCGCCGCTGATGGACTCGCTCATCGTAGAGCGCGACTGGGTGGGCGGCATCCCCGGCCAGGTGCTGGTGGCCATCGAGCTGGCGATGATGCACGCCGACATCGCCACCGACGACTGGCTGGTGCCGGCACGACAGTGGTTCGGCGGTCGGCCGGTGGCCGTGTCGCGAATGGGCCGCGACGGCCACTCGGCCGTGATGACCGACTTCCTGCTGGCCAGCGATGGCTTCGAGCGCATCCTCGTCGTCGCGCCGCACGGCACCTCCGAGACGCGCGCCGGCCGCATCTCGCAGCGCCTACTGGAGATGGAGACCTACCGGCTGATGGCGCTGCTGGGCCTGCCCGCGGCCAAGGCACTGCTTCCCGAGGTGGCACAGGCCGAGCAGCAGCTGTCCGCGCTGACGGCGCGCTTCGAGGCGCGCGAGGCCTCCGACCAGACGCTGCTCGACGAGCTGGTGCAACTGGCGGCGCGGCTGGAGCGCGCCACGGCCGAGTACGCCTTCCGCTTCGACGCCACGCAGGCCTATGACACGCTGATGCAGCAGCGCCTCGCGGAGCTGCGCGAGACCTACCTGCACGGCCAGCTGACGCTGGGCGAATTCCTGCAGCGCCGGCAGGCGCCCGCGGTGGCCACGGTGGCGGCGGCGGCGCAGCGCATGGCCTCGCTGGCCACGCGGGTCGAACGCGCCAGCGGCCTGCTTCGCACCCGCGTGGACATCGCCACCGAGACGCAGAACCAGCAACTGCTGGCCCGGCTGGCGCAGGGCCAGGCGCTGCAGCTGCGGCTGCAGGCCACGGTGGAGGGGCTTTCGATCGCCGCCATCTCGTACTACGTGGTGAGCCTGCTGCTGTACGGCGCCAAGGGCGCCCACGCCGCCGGGCTGCCGCTGAACCCCGAGGTGGCCGTGGGCGCGCTGCTGCCGCTGGTGGTGTTCGGCGTGTGGCGCAGCACGCGCAGCATCCACGACCGGCTGGCGCGGCGCGCCGTCATCGAGGGCGAAAAGCCCTGAGTCCCGGTCCGATGGAGTCTCTGGCCCTCGCGGCTCTGGGATCGGTGGCCGGGCTGCTGATGGCACTCACGGGGGCGGGAGGCGGCGCGCTGGGCGTGCCGTTGCTCGTGCTGGTGATGCAGCTGCCGATGCAGCAGGCCGCGGCGATGTCGCTGGTGGCCGTGGGGCTGGCGGGGGCAATCGGCGCGCTGCTGGGCCTGCGCGACCGGTTGCTGCGCTACCGCGCGGCGCTGATGCTCGGCGCCGCGGGGATGCTGGCCGCGCCGCTGGGCGTGGCGCTGGCGCAGCGGCTGGCGCAGCCGCTGCTGCTGGGGGTGTTCGCGACCTTCATGCTGTTCACGGCCTGGCGCATGTGGCGCAGCGCCGACCCCGACGCCGCCGGCAGCGCCCCGCGCCCCGTGCAACCCGCCTGCGTGCGCCCCGACGGCGAGCTGCGCCTGCGCTGGACGCCGCGCTGCGCCTGGGTGCTGGGCCGCGGGGGCGCGCTGGCCGGGACGCTTAGCGGTCTGCTCGGCATCGGCGGCGGCTTCGTCATCGTGCCGGCGCTGGACCGCCACACCAACCTGGACCTGCGCAGCATCCAGGTCACCTCGCTGGGCGTGGTCGCGTTGGTGGCGCTGTCGGGCATCGCCGCGGCCGCCGCGCACGGGCAGCTGGCGCTGGCCGATGCGCTCCCCTTCGCGGCGGGCAGCGTGGCCGGACTGCTGCTGGGCCGGCGGCTGGCGCCCCGCTTCAGCGCTCCGCGGCTGCGCCGCGGATTCGCGATGCTGGCGGTGCTCGTGGGCCTGCTCGTGCTGGCCCGGGCACTGCGCGGCTGAGACCCAACCACCCCCCCTGCGCACCCCCATGCCCACCCAGCCCCGCGTCGACGCCCTCAGTTTCGATCTCGACGGCACCCTCATCGACACCGCCGCCGAGATCGCCGAGGCCGCCAACCGCGCCATCGCCGAGTTCGGCCTGCCGGCGCAGCCGCCAGCCGCCGTGACGCTGCTCATCGGCCACGGCGCAAGGGCGCTGCTGCAGGGCTTGCTGGCCGGGCAGCCGGCCGCGGCCGATCTCGACGCCGCGCTCGCCCGCTTCGAGCACCATTACCAGGCCACCACCGGCACGCGGGGCCAGCCTTACGACGGCTGCGCCGCGATGCTGCAGCGGCTGCGCGGGGCCGGCGTGCGCCTGGCCTGCGTCACCAACAAGGAGCGCCGGCTCGCACAGCAGCTGCTGCAACGGCACGGACTGGCGGAGGCCTTCGACCTGGTTATCGGCGGCGACACGCTGCCACAGAAGAAGCCCGACCCGCGCGTGCTGGTCCACACGGCCTCGGCGCTGGGTGTCGAGCTCGCCCGCATGGCGCACGTGGGCGACTCGGCCATCGACGTGCAGGCGGCCCGCAGCGCCGGCACCGCCGCCTGGGCCGTGCCCTGGGGCTACAACGGCAACCAGCCGATCGAGGCCGCCGGGCCCGACTGTGTGTTCCTGTCGCTGCCCGCGGTGGCCGACCACGTGCTCGGGCAGCCGGGCGCCTGAAAAGGCCGACGGCCGCGCGGCTTAGCCACGCCGCCGCCCGGTGGCATCGGCCGCGCGCCACACTCGCGCCCCATGTTGTCGATCACGCTCGGACCGCTGGCGTTTCCTCTGCCCCCCCTTGATGCCGCTGGCCGCGCTGGTGCTGCTATGGCGCGCCGACCGCCTGCCGCAGGCCCGAGGTGCGCTCGTCGTCGGCGCCGGCAGCGGCCTGGCCTTGTGGGCAGCACTCAACGGCGCGCTGGCGCTTGGGCAGCTGCCGGCCTCGGCCCGCGAGCTACCGCCGGTGGCGCTGCGCGCGCTGGGCGGCGATGCCACGCCGCGCCCGCTGACCGAGCTGCTCGACGGCCGGCCGATGGTCGTCAACCTCTGGGCCACCTGGTGCGGGTCCTGCCGCTCAGAGCTGCCGGTGCCGGCCGCGGCGCAGCGTGCGCGGCCCGACGTGCGCTTCGTGTTCGCCAACCAGGGCGAGGTGCCCGAGGTCGTGCAGCGCCACCTGGCCACCGAGCGGCTGGCGCTGCAGGACGTGTGGCTCGACATCGGCTCGGGCCTGGGCCCGGCGCTGGGCTCGCGCGGCCTGCCGACAACCGTGTTATTCGACGCCGACGGCGCGCGCGTCGACGCGCACTTCGGCCTGCTGAATGCCGC
>JBILSW010000329.1:0-4284 GCA_044371895.1 Rubrivivax sp. | reverse complement strand
GGCCGTGGCAACTACAACATCGGAGTCAAGGAACAGATCATCTTCCCGGAAATCGAGTACGAGAAGATTGACGCGATCCGCGGCATGAACATCAGCATCACGACCAGCGCCAAGTCCGACGACGAGTGCAAGGCGCTGCTCGCGGCGTTCAAGTTCCCGTTCAAGAACTGAAGGCGACCGAGGAAGACACCATGGCCAAACTGTCCGTCAAGCAGCGCGAAGAAAAGCGCGAGAAGCTGGTCGCCAAGTACGCGAAGAAGTACGCCGAACTCAAGGGCGTCGCGAACGACGCCACAAGGAGCGACCAGGAGCGCTACGCCGCGCGCCTGGAGCTGCAGAAGTTGCCGCGCAACGCCAACCCGACTCGCCTGCGCAACCGCTGCGAGCTCACGGGCCGCGCCCGCGGCACCTTCCGCATGTTCGGCCTGGCGCGAAACAAGATCCGCGAGCTCGCGTTCAAGGGCGACATCCCCGGCGTGGTCAAGGCCAGCTGGTAAGCGCAGCGAAGAGCAGGAGCAATTTTCATGAGCATGAGTGATCCCATCGCCGACATGCTGACCCGCATTCGCAACGCGCAGAGCGTGGCTAAGGCGGCCGTCACGATGCCGTCGTCGAAGCTGAAGGTCGCGATCGCGCAGGTTCTCAAGGACGAGGGCTACATCGACGGCTTCGCGGTCAAGAACGACGGTGGCAAGTCCGAGCTCGAGGTGGCGCTGAAGTACTACGCCGGCCGGCCTGTGATCGAGCGCATCGAGCGCGTCAGCCGCCCCGGCCTGCGCGTCTACAAGGGCCGCGACGCCATCCCTCAGGTCATGAACGGCCTGGGTGTCGCCATCGTCACCACGCCGCGCGGCGTGATGACCGACCGCAAGGCGCGCGCCACCGGTGTCGGCGGTGAAGTCCTGTGCTACGTCGCGTAAAGGGAGCCGAAGAATGTCCCGCGTAGGAAAGATGCCGATCGCCGTGCCGCAGGGCGTGGACGTGGCGATCTCGGCCGAAACCATCACCGTCAAGGGCAAGGAAGGCACGCTGGTGCGTCCACTGAACCCGCTCGTGAACATCAAGAATGAGGGCGGCAAGCTGATGTTCGCGCCCGCCAATGACAGCGCCGACGCCGACGCGATGAGTGGCACGATGCGCGCGCTGGTGAACAACATGGTCAACGGCGTGGGCGCCGGCTTCTCGAAGAAGCTGACGCTCGTGGGTGTGGGTTTCCGCGCCCAGGCTGCTGGCAGCAAGCTCAACCTGCAGATCGGCTTCTCGCACCCGGTGGTGAAGGACATGCCCGCCGGCGTGAAGGTGGCCTGTCCGACGCAGACCGAGATCGTGATCAGCGGTGCCGACCGCCAGGCCGTTGGCCAGGTGGCGGCTGAAGTCCGCGCCTTCCGTCCGCCCGAGCCCTACAAGGGCAAGGGCATCCGCTACGCCGAAGAGCGCGTGGTGCTGAAAGAGACGAAGAAGAAGTAAGGAGCACCGCCATGAGCCTGACGAAAAAAGAACAACGCCTGCGCCGTGCGCGCCAGACCCGGCTGCGTATCCTGGGCCAAGGTGTGGCGCGCCTTGCGGTGCACCGCTCCAACCTGCACATCTACGCCAGCGTCTTCTCGGGCGACGGTACGCAGGTGCTGGCCAGCGCCAGCACGGCCGAGAAAGAGGTGCGCGAGCAGCTCGCAGGCAACGGTGGCAACGTGACCGCGGCCACGTTGGTGGGCAAGCGCATCGCCGAGAAGGCCAAGGCCGCCGGGATCGACAAGGTTGCTTTCGACCGCTCGGGCTTCCAGTACCACGGCCGCGTGAAGGCGCTGGCCGAGGCGGCGCGCGAAGCTGGCCTGCAGTTCTGACGAGCGCCCGAGCAGAGGAATATCCAAGATGGCTAAGTTCACTCCCCGCGCCCAGACCGAAGGCAACGACGACGGGCTCAAGGAAAAGATGATCGCGGTCAACCGCGTGACCAAGGTCGTGAAGGGCGGTCGTACGCTCAGCTTCGCGGCACTCACGGTAGTCGGCGACGGCGACGGACGCATCGGCATGGGCAAGGGCAAGGCCAAGGAAGTGCCGGTGTCGGTGCAGAAGGCCATGGAGTCGGCCCGTCGCAACATGATCAAGGTTGCGCTGAAGAACGGCACGATCCACCACAAGGTCGAAGGCGAGCATGGCGCCGCCCGCGTGCTAATGGCACCGGCCAAGCCCGGCGACGGCATCATCGCCGGCGGTCCGATGCGTGCGGTCTTCGAGGTGATGGGCGTGACCGACATCGTGGCCAAGAGCCACGGCTCGACCAACCCCTACAACATGGTCCGCGCCACCCTCGACGCGCTCAAGCGACTGTCGACGCCGGGCGAGATCGCCGCCAAGCGCGGCAAGACGGTCGAAGAGCTCTTCAGCTGAGCCCGCCGCGGAGAACCGACATGACGACTTCCACCGAGAAGAAGACGCTCACCGTGAAGCTTGTGCGCAGCGTCGCCGGCACCCGCGAGAGCCACCGCGCCACCGTGCGCGGCCTCGGCTTGCGCAAGCTGAACAGCACGAAGGTGCTGGAAGACACCCCGGCTGTGCGCGGGATGATCAACAAGGTCGACTACCTGGTGCAGGTGCTCTGATGGAACTCAACGGGATCAAGCCCGCAGGGGGCAGCAAGAAGGCGCGTCGCCGCGTCGGCCGCGGCATCGGCTCGGGCCTGGGCAAGACGGCGGGCCGTGGCCACAAGGGCCAGAAAAGTCGCGCCGGTGGCTATCACAAGGTCGGTTTCGAGGGCGGCCAGATGCCGCTGCAGCGCCGCTTGCCCAAGCGCGGATTCAAGAGTGCGCAGCTCAAGTACAACGGCGAGATCACCCTGGCCGACCTCCAGGCCCTTGATGGCGATGAAGTCGACCTGCTGACGCTGAAGACGGCCGGCCTCGTGGCCCAGCTTGTGAAGAACGTCAAGGTGGTCAAGTCGGGCGAGCTGACGCGCAAGGTGGTGCTCAAGGGCATAGGCGCGACCGCCGGCGCCAAGGCGGCCATCGAAGCCGCCGGCGGCTCGGTCGCGGCCTGACGCGACGCAGCTTCTTTCACAGAAGGAAACCCGAATCCGTGGTCACCACCGCCAACCAGCTGGCCAAGAGCGGAAAGTTCGGCGACCTGCGCCGGCGCATTGTCTTTCTGCTGCTTGCACTGGTGGTCTACCGCATCGGCGGCCACATCCCGGTGCCGGGCATCGACCCGCAGGCGATGCAGCAGCTGTTCGCCGGCCAGAGCGGCGGCATCCTGAACATGTTCAACATGTTCAGCGGTGGGTCGCTGGCCCGCTTCTCGGTGTTCGCCCTGGGCATCATGCCGTACATCAGCGCCAGCATCATCATGCAGCTGATGACCTACGTCGTCCCCACGCTTGAGGCGATCAAGAAGGAAGGCGAGGCGGGGCGGCGCAAGATCACCCAGTACACGCGCTATGGCACGCTGGTGCTGGCGATCTTCCAGGCGCTGGGCATCGCGCTGGCGCTTGAAGGAGCAGCCGGCACCGTAATGAATCCGGGCTTCGGCTTCCGCATGACGACCGTCGTGAGTCTGGTCGCCGGCACCATGTTCCTGATGTGGCTGGGCGAGCAGATCACCGAACGCGGTATCGGCAACGGCATCTCTATCCTGATCTTCGCCGGCATTATTGCCGGTCTCCCCTCGGCCATGGCCGGGCTGTTTGAGCTGGTGCGCACGGGGGCGATGAGCATCATCGCCTGCCTGTTCATCATCTCGCTGGTGATCTTCGTCACCTACGCCGTGGTGTTCGTCGAGCGCGGCCAGCGCAAGATCCTGGTCAACTACGCAAAGCGCCAAGTCGGCAACAAGGTGTATGGCGGCCAGAGCTCGCACCTGCCGCTCAAGCTCAACATGAGCGGCGTGATCCCGCCGATCTTCGCGAGCTCCATCATCCTGTTGCCGGCCACTGTGGTGGGATGGTTCGCCACGGGCGAAGGCATGCGCTGGCTCAAGGACCTGGCTGCGGCGCTGTCGCCCGGGCAGCCGATCTACGTGATGCTGTACGCAGCGATGATCGTGTTCTTCTGCTTCTTTTACACGGCGCTTGTCTTCACCAGCCGTGAGACCGCCGACAACCTGAAGAAAAGCGGCGCCTTCATCCCTGGCATCCGCCCCGGCGACCAGACAGCGAGGTACATCGATAAGATCCTGGGCCGTCTGACGCTGGCTGGTGCCGTATACATCACCGCCGTCTGCCTGCTGCCCGAGTTCCTGGTGCTGAAGTACAACGTGCCGTTCTACTTCGGGGGCACCAGCCTGCTGATCATC
>JBILSW010000019.1:0-14399 GCA_044371895.1 Rubrivivax sp. | reverse complement strand
CTCGGGCTCGGTGTCGGTGAGCGAGCTCAACGTCTTCGGCATCCCGCTCAACACGCCGCACGAGAAGTACCTGCTGTGCCTGGCCTTCCTGGTGGTGTTCGCCTGGATCGCCAAGAACCTGGTGCGCAGCCACATCGGCCGCGAGTGGATGGCGATCCGCGACATGGACGTCGCCGCCGCGGTCATCGGCATCCGGCCCGTGTACGCCAAGCTCACCGCGTTCGCGGTCAGCAGCTTCATGGTCGGCGTGGCCGGCGCGCTGTGGGGCTTCGTGCATCTGGGCTCCTGGGAGCCGGCCGCCTTCAACATCGACCGCAGCTTCCAGCTGCTGTTCATGATCATCATCGGCGGCCTCGGCTCCATCATGGGCAGCTTCTTCGGCGCCGCGTTCATCGTCGCGCTGCCGATCTTCCTGAACCAGTTCCTGCCGGCGCTCGGAGACCTCCTTGGCGTCACCATCAGCACCGCGGCTGTCGCGCACTCCGAGCTGATGATCTTCGGCGCGCTCATCGTGTTCTTCCTGATCGTCGAACCGCACGGCCTGGCACGACTGTGGTCCACCGCCAAGGAAAAGATGCGGCTCTGGCCCTTCCCTCACTGACCACCCCACGGAGACAAGCCCCATGAAGCTCAAGACCCTGGCCCTGGCCGCCACCCTGGCGCTGGCCGGCACCCTCGCACCTGTCGCATACGCGCAGGACAAGGTGCAGTTCTTCCCCAGCCTGACCGGCCGCACCGGCCCCGTGGCGCCGAACGCCACGCCGTTCGCCAACGGCTACGCCGACTACATGAAGCTGGTCAACATCCGAGGCGGCATCAACGGCGTGAAGACGCTGGTCGAGGAGTGCGAGACTGCCTACGCCACCGACCGCGGCGTTGAATGCTACGAGCGCCTGAAGGGCAAGCACGGCGGCGCCACGGTGTTCCAGCCGCTGTCCACCGGCATCACCTTCGCGCTGACCGAGAAGATCCCGAACGACAAGATCCCGATGATCACCTCGGGCTATGGCCGCTCAGACAGCCAGGACGGCGGCGTGTTCAAGTGGAACTTCCCGCTGATCGGCCACTACTGGGTGGCCGGCGACACGGTGCTGCAGCACATCGCCAAGAAGGAAGGCGGCTGGGACAAGCTCAAGGGTAAGAAGATCGCCGTGGTCTACCACGACAGCCCGTTCGGCAAGGAGCTGCTGCCCATCGTCGAAGAGCGCCGCAAGATGCACGGCTTCGAGGTGCAGCTGCTGCCGGTGCCCGCGCCGGGCGTGGAACAGAAGGCCATCTGGCTGCAGGTGCGCCAGCAGCGCCCCGACTTCGTGGTCATGCAGACCTGGGGTGTGATGACGGCCACCGCCATCAAGGAGGCCGTGGCCACCGGCTACCCGCGCGAGAAGATGTTCGGCACCTGGTGGAGCGGGGCCGAGCCCGACCTGCGCGACATCGGCGCTGCCGCCAAGGGCTATAGCGCGGTGATGATGCAGCACGGCGCCGAGCCGGGCGCCCCGGTCGTCAAGGAGATCCTCGACAAGGTGCACGCCAAGGGCAACGGCACCGGCCCCAAGGACGAGGTTGGCTCGGTGCTGTACATGCGCGGCGTGGTCGGCGCCATGCTGGCCGTGGAAGGCGTGCGGGCGGCCCAGGAACGCTTCGGCAAGGGCAAGGTCGTGACCGGCGAGCAGGCCCGCTGGGGCTACGAGAACCTGAACCTCACGCAGGCCAAGCTCGACGCGCTGGGCTTCAAGGGCGTGATGCGGCCGGTGTCCACGAGCTGCTTCGACCACATGGGCAGCGCCTGGGCGCGCGTGCACACCTGGGACGGCGCCAAGTTCACCTGGGCGTCCGACTGGCTGCAGGCCGACGAGCAGATCATCAAGCCGATGGTCCGCGCCTCGGCCGAGCGCTACGCGGCGGAAAAGAAGCTGACGCGCCGCGACCCCAAGGACTGCCAGTCCTGACACCACACCCGAGGGCACCTGCATGAGCAACATCCTGCTCAACGTCAACGGCATCGAGGTCATCTACAACCATGTGATCCTCGTGCTCAAGGGCGTGTCGCTGCAGGTGCCCGAGGGGGGCGTGGTCGCCCTGCTCGGCGGCAACGGGGCGGGCAAGACCACCACGCTGCGCGCGGTGAGCAACCTGCTGGCCGGCGAGCGCGGCGAGGTCACCAAGGGCTCGATCGAGCTGCGCGGCGAGCGCATCGAGAAGCTCAGCACCTCCGAGATGGTGCAGCGCGGGGTGGTGCAGGTCATGGAGGGCCGGCACTGCTTCGCGCACCTCACGATCGAGGAGAACCTGCTCACCGGCGCCTACACGCGGCGCGACGGCAAGGCCGCGGTGGCCGCCACGCTCGAGAAGGTCTACAACTACTTCCCGCGCCTGAAGACGCGCCGCACCAGCCAGGCGGCCTACACCAGCGGCGGCGAGCAGCAGATGTGCGCCATCGGCCGCGCGCTCATGGCCGACCCCAGGATGGTGCTGCTCGATGAGCCCAGCATGGGGCTGGCGCCGCAGATCGTGGAGGAGGTGTTCGAGATCGTGAAGGACTTGAACACCAAGGAGAAGACCACCTTCCTGCTGGCCGAGCAGAACACCAACATGGCGCTGCGCTATGCCGACTACGGCTACATCCTCGAGAACGGCCGCATCGTGATGGACGGCGAGGCCAAGGCCCTGCGCGAGAACGAGGACGTCAAGGAGTTCTACCTCGGCATGGGCGGCGGCGACCGCAAGAGCTTCCGAGACGTGAAGAGCTACAAGCGCCGCAAGCGCTGGCTGTCGTGAGAGACGAAGACTTCGACTTCACCCCGCCGCCGTTCAACGCCGAGCACGCGCTGGCGCAGATGAGGCGCACGCTGCGCGACGCCAAGCTGGCCGAACGCGGGCCAGGCTTCGAGTTGCGCGGCCGGCTCGTGGCCGAGCTGGTGGTGGACGGCGAGGCGGTCCAGGCGCGGCTGGCGCGCCGCCCTGCCCTGACACCCGATTGGGACCGACACACACTGAAGAACGCCGCCGAGCAGCGACGGTGGCTCGACGAACTGAAGAGCCGCCTGGCGCGCTGGGAAGCCGGCGAGGACTGATCGATCGAGAGCACCGCGTGCCCGCAGCCCGGCTCATCATGAATCTGCAAACCGGACTGGGACTGTCGTGAACCCCGCCCACATCGACCCCCTGGCCCTGCGAGACCCCGCCGAGCGCGAGGCCGCTCTCCTGGCCGCCCTGCCCGCACAGCTACGAGCCGCCGCGGCCCAGCCGGCACTGGCCGACACACTGGCCGGCATCGACCCCGACACCGTGACCACCCGCGCAGCGCTGGCGCGCGTGCCCGTCACGCGCAAGCACACGCTGCTGGAGCGCCAGCAGGCCGCTCGCGAGGCCGGCACCGGCGGCTCGCACGACCCCTTCGGCGGCTTCAGCGCCATCGGCTGGCGTGCCACGGGTGCGGTGCGCCGGGCACGCCGCGTCTACCAGTCGCCAGGCCCCATCTACGAGCCCGAGGGCGACTGCGCCGACTACTGGCGCAGCGCCCGCGCCCTGCAGGCCGCCGGCTTCGAGCCCGGCGACCTGGTGCACAACAGCTTCAGCTACCACCTCACCCCCGGGGCCTGGATCATGGAAGGTGGCGCGCTGGCGCTGGGCTGCAGCGTGTTCCCGGGCGGCACCGGCAACACCGAACAGCAGCTGCAGGCCATGCAGCACCTGCAGCCTGACGCCTATGCCGGCACGCCCAGCTTCCTGCGCATCCTGCTGGAGAAGGCGGCCGAGCTGGGGGTGGCGCTGCCGCGGCTGAAGAAGGCGCTGCTCAGCGGCGAGGCCTTCCCGCCCAGCCTGCGCGACTGGCTGGCCGATCGCGGCGTGGCCGGCTACCAAGCCTATGCCACGGCCGAATTCGGCGTCATCGCCTACGAGACGGCCACGCGCGAGGGCCTGGTGGTCGACGAGGGCGTGCTCGTGGAGATCGTGCGCCCCGGCACCGACGACCCGGTGGCCGACGGCGAGGTCGGCGAGGTCGTCGTTACCGCGCTGCGCGCCGACTACCCGCTGGTGCGCTTCGGCACCGGCGACCTCTCGGCCGTGCTGCCAGGTCGCTGCCCCACCGGCCGCACCAACACCCGCATCAAGGGCTGGATGGGCCGTGCCGACCAGACGGCCAAGGTGCGGGGCATGTTCGTGCACCCCAGCCAGGTGGCCGAGGTGCTGCGCCGCCACCCCGAGCTGGGCCGCGGCCGCCTGGTGGTGGCCGGCGAGATGGCCGCCGACACGCTGATGCTGCGCGTGGAGGCCGCCGCCCGCCCCGCCGGCCTGGCCGAGGCGGTGGCCGGCAGCGTGCGCGACGTGACCAAGCTGCGCGCCGACATCGAGCTGCTCGAGCCCGGCAGCCTGCCCAACGACGGCAAGGTCATCGAGGACGCGCGCAGCTACCGCTAGGCCCGGCTTTCCCGTATCCACCCTGGGGATAGGTAGTTTCCACGCGGCGCCCGCGGGCGGCTTGCCTACCATCCGCGGCCACCGATCCCGTCACCTGTGGAGACAAGCCCGTGAAGAAGACCCTCGTTGCCCTGGCCACCGTCGTCATCAGCGGCGCTGCGATGGCCTGGCCCGACAAGCCCATCACCATCATCGTGCCCTTCGCGGCCGGTGGTCCCACCGACAAGGTGGCGCGCGACTTCTCCGTGGCCTTGCAAAAGCAGATCCCCAACTCGGTCTTCGTGGTCGAGAACGTCGGCGGCGCCGGCGGCACCCTGGGAGCGGCCCGCGCCGCCAAGGCCGCGCCCGACGGCCACACCTTCCTGCTGCACCACATCGGCATGGCCACCAGCCCGGCCCTGTACCGCAACCTGCCCTACAAGACGTTGGACGACTTCGAGTACGTGGGCATGATCAACGACGTACCCATGACGCTGGTGGGCCGCAGCACGCTGCCGGCGAACAACTACGTCGAACTTGCCAAGTGGCTCGAGGCCAACAAGGGCAAGATCAACCTGGCCAACGCCGGCCTGGGCGCGGCTTCTCACCTTTGCGGGCTGCTGTTCCAGCAGGCCGTCAAGATCGACATGACGACCATCCCGTACAAGGGCACCGGCCCGGCGATGACCGACCTTCTCGGCGGCCAGGTCGACCTGATGTGCGACCAGACCACCAACACCACGGCGCAGATCGCGGGCGGCAAGGTCAAGGCCTTCGCCGTCACGAGCAGCCGCCGCCTGACGACGCCGGGCCTGAACAACCTGCCGACGCTGGACGAGTCGGGCCTGAAGGGCTTCAATGTGGGCGTCTGGCACGGCCTTTACGCGCCCAAGGGCACGCCGGCCCCGGTGCTGACGCGCATGAACACGGCGCTGAAGGCGGCGCTCAAGGACACGGCCTTCGTCACCAGCATGGAGTCGCTGGGCGCTGTGATCATCAACGACGACCGCAACAACCCGGCCGCGCACAAGCGCTTCGTCGAGGCCGAGATCAACAAGTGGGGCCCGGTGATCCGCGCCGCCGGCCAGTACGCCGACTGATCGCCACGCACGTGGCAGGCAACGAAGCCGCCCACCCGGGCGGCTTTTTCCTGGGCGCGCCGCTGCGCGTGCTCGACAGCATCACCGAGGCCCTGGGCGGCCCGCCGGGGCAGGTGGTGGTGAGCGGCTCGCACGGTGGCGTGAGCGCCGGCCGCTTCGCGCTCGAGGCGCGCGTGCGCCTTGCGGTGTTCAACGACGCTGGCGTGGGGCTCGACGACGCCGGCATCGCGGCGCTGCCGCTGCTGCAGGCCCAGGGCGTCGCGGCCTGCACGGTGGCGCACGACTCGGCGCGCATCGGCGAGGCGGCGTCCACGCTCGCCACCGGCGTGATCTCGCACGCCAACGCCGCCCCGGCCGCGCTGGGCGCGCGGCCGGGGCTGGCGCTCAGGGCGTGGCTGCAGCCTCCTCGCGCCCCGGGCGACGGCGCTTGAGCCAGGCCACCAGGCCCAGGCCGGCGAGCATCAGGGCATAGGTGCCCGGCTCCGGCACCACGGCCACGGTGAGCGTACGGCCGTCGAAGCGCAGCGCCAAGTCATCGGGCACGACCCAGGCGTAGTCGAAGGTCGCGGTACGCACCCTCACCTCGAAGTCCAGCGCCGACAGCCCGACGCCATCGCCGCTCAGCGCCAGCCAGCTGAAGACGTCGCCCGCCTGCGGCACGTAGCCGCCCTCGGTGAGCCAGAAGGTCACGGTGCCGCCGGTCAGCGCCGTGTCGCCGAGCACCGACAGGCTGCCAAAGCGCGTGGCGTCGACGATGTCCAGGCTGAAGCGGTGGCTGCCGCCGAGCACGCCTTCGATCGTCAGCGGCGCCGCGCTGCCGTCGCCCAGCTCGAACAGCGCGTCGCCCGCGATCTTGCCCGCGATGACCCCGCTGCCGTTGACCCGGCTGCCCTGCAGCGTGATCGTTTCGGCCTCCAGCCGGCCGTCGACCTGCGTGCGCCCGAAGCGGTCGCTGTAGCGGCCGCTGCCGAACGCGGCCGTGCGCAGCACGCCGCCGGCCATCACGATGAACTCGCCGCCGGCCCGGTAGTCGACGAAGCCTCGGTTGAGCAGTTCGCCCTCGAGCTCGAAACGCCCGGTGTTGTCGATCCGGAAGCTCGACAGGCTGCCGATCTGCACGATGCGGCCGCCCGCTTCATTGTCGATGCGGGCGTTGGCGAACCAGGCGCCGGCGTTTTCGATGAGCCCTCGGTTGCGCAGCGGCCCGGTGTGCCTCAGGCTGCCGTCGTCGTACACGCGCAGCAGGCCCTCGTTGAGCAGGCCGTCGCCGTCCTGCGAGATGTCGCCGCGGGTGCTCAGGCGCCCGCCCGTGGCGATGTGCATCGTGCCGCTGCTGGCGATGAGCCCGGCGCCCTCGCGCACCGCCAGCGCCCCCGCGATGGCGAGTTCGCCTTCGCTGCCGACGACACGCCCGTTGGCGATGTGCTGGCGCTGCCCGGCCGCGATCTCCACGCGCACGCCGGGGGCGATGGCGTCGAAGGCGAAGGGCACGGCCGCTGCATGGTCGATGCGCAGGCGCGAGCCCTGCGCGTCGGTCTGCACCGTCGCCGACCAGCCGCCGTCGCCCACGGCCGAAAGGGCCGAGGTGTCGACCACCAGCAGGTGTCCGCCGTCGAAGCGGGCGCTTTCGGCCACGCGCAGCCACTCGAAACGGTCGTTCAGGTCCGGCTCGTAGGCGGCATCCGGGCGCAGCAGGCCGCGCGCACCCAACACCGTCACGGGGCCGTCGAAGCGCAGCACGTCGGCGCGACGCCAGCTGGCCACCTCGACCTCGATGTCCACGCCATCCAGCGTGACGCTGTCGGCAAAGCTCAGCATGCCGGGCGAGTTGCCGGGCTTGAGCAGCAGCACCGAGCCCGTCGCCGTCACGCCGCTGCCGATCACCGCCGGCCCGCTGACCACGCCGCTGCCCGACAAGACGCCGCCGCTGAAGGTGGCCAAGCCGGCAGCCAGCTCGCCGTTGATGATGACGACGCCGGCATGCTGCGTGAACGAGCCGTCGCCGATGACCAGCGCGCCGGGGGCGATCTCAAAGCGCCCGGCCTCCACGTCGATGCGGCCCCCGCTGTTGAGCCGCGTCTGCGAGCCGCCCAGCAGCGTGGTCTGCGCTGCGCTGTGCCATTGCCCGCCGTTGAGCTCGATGCGCCCGGCGTTGTCGGTGCGCTGCAGCACGGTGGTGAACAGCCGAGTGGTCGACCCCACCTCCAGCCGTCCACCGGCGCGCACATCCAGCCGGCCGTCGCTCCAATCCAGCGGGCCATCGACGGCCAGCTCCAGCCGGGCGCCGTTCTGCACGGTGATGCGCCCGCGGTTGTCGAGCCGGCCACCGTCCCACACCGTCAGGCGCGTGGCCGTGCCGTCCAGCGTGAGCCGGCCCGTGTTGCGCAGCACGCCGTCGAGGTCCAGCGTCGACGCGCGATCGACGCGCAGCTGGCCCGTGTCGAGGTTGTCGAGCACCGCGCCCGCCTGCACGGTCAGCGTGCTGGCCCGCCCGGGTGCCGAGACGAGGTCGCGCGACACCAGCAGGTCGCCGCGGTTGCCCAGCGCCCCGGCTTCCAGCAGCACGTCGCCGCCGAGCACCGAGAACTGCGCGGCATCGGCGAAGCTCACATTGCCATCGCGCAGCACGAACTCAGAGCCCGCCACGAACATCGGCGCGCTCAGCACCAGGCTGCCGCCGTCGACGACGAAGCGCGAGCCGGCGTCGTTGAGCCAGCCTGCGCCCGCGATGAACGCCGCGCCTCCGGCCAGCAGCTCGACCGTGCCGGCGTTGAAGCTGGCCCCCGCCAGCTGGTCGAAGCCCCCGGCGATCTGCAGCCGGCCGCTCACCCGCTGGTTCAGCGTGCCGTCCTGCACCAGGCTGCCGCCGGCGGTGATGGTGATCAGGCCCCGGTTGTCGATCACGCCGGCTTCGCGGTTGAGCACGCCGGTCGACAGCACCAACTCGCCGTGGTTGACGAAGTTCACCGCGTTGTGGGCATCGAACCAGTCGCTGCCGATGGTCAGCGTGGTGCCGGCCGGGTTGGGGTAGGGCTTGATCTGCCCGCAGGTGTCCGAGCACACGCTGAGCAGCGCCACGGTGGGCAGCAGCCCGGCCGCGAGCCCGGCCAGCGTCGGGTTGGCCAGCGCGGTGATCTGGCCGCGATCGTTGACCCTGGAGGCCCAGGACAGCTGGTACTGCCCGAGGTTGATGACCCGGGTGTTCAGGTCGACCACGGCGCCGCCACCCCAGGCGGCGGCGTTGCCGCCGGGGCCGCTGCCCACCACAAGGCCGGCGCCGTTGATGTCCCAGGGCGTAAAGCCCGACCAGACCTGCAAGGTGCCGCCGCCGCTGCTGTCGTGCAGGAAGCCGCGGTCGAGCCCCCCGGCCGGGGAGATGGTGCCGACCACCAGACCCCGGTCGCTGACCCCGCGCACGAGGGTGCTGCTGTCACCAAGCACGTTGAAGGTCCGGGCGCCGCGGGCTTCGGTCCAGGTGACGGCGCTGAAGCCGGCCGAGGTGCTCAGTGTCCCGGCCGCGATGCCGTTGGCGACCCGCAGCGCAAACTGCTCGAACAGTCCTTGTCCCAGGTCGATGGCCTCCATGCCGGGGCGCAGCAGCCTCAGCCGCGTGCTTTCGGCCGTCGGGTTGTCGCCGTCCCAGCCCACCGCCATCACCCAGCCGGCGTCGTTCACACCGCCCACGGTTCCGTACTGCGGTGCGCCGGCGTACAGGGCTTGCAGCGGCCCGCTGCCGCCGGGGCCCGACCAACTGGCGGGCCGGGGCAACTCCGGCGGCCAGCCGAGATCGCCGATGATCTGCCCCGAATTGGGGGCGATGCCGTTCAGGCGCGCCGGGGCCGCGAGGATCTCGATACCCGAGGCCGCCGCCCAGCTCAGGCCCAGCGGGGCCACCACCGAACTGCCTTGGGCGAAGCCGACGATGTGGCCATCGTTGGACAGGCCCGTGGGCAAGAAGCGGCCGGCGCATCCCCCCTGTTCACGGGTGCCCCGGTGCGGTCCGCACGGGCCCGTGTTTCGACGGAGGCCGGCGCTCAGGGCGTGGCGGCAGCCTCCTCGCGCCCCGGGCGACGGCGCTTGAGCCAGGCCACCAGGCCCAGACCGGCCAGCATCAGGCCGTAGGTGGTGGGCTCGGGCACGGGGGTCAGCATCAGCTGCAATTCGCCCTGCTGCAGGTTCAGCGCCCAGCTGCCGCCGTCCCAGTCGCTGTCGCCGAGCGCCCCGCGCACGACGACGCGGCTGCCGAAGTTGGCCACGGTCCACAGGCCCTCGGGGGTGTCGCCCGTCCACGTCATCAGCGCCACCGACAGCGGCTCCAGCGGCAGCGCGCCTTCCAGGAGCACCACCTGCAGCAGCACGCCGGCCATGAAGCTGCCGCCGAACTCCAGCTGCAGCTTCCCGACATCGCCCTCGGCATCGACGATGAACTCCAGCTGGCTGCCGTAGCCCAGCTGGGGCGCGGCGCCCAGCGTCAGCGTGCCGGCCTGGCGGCCGTCCTCGCTGCCGGGGCGCAGCACCACGGGGGGCGAGAAGGCGCTGCAGCAGCCCGGGTTGCCCGTCACCAGCGTCGCGTCGATGCGGCCGCGGCCCGACACCTGGCCCCCCGTCACGCCGACCCCGCCCGCCCGCAGCGTGCCGTCCACATGCAGCCCGCCGGCATCTTGCTCCAGGCTGAGGACGCTCAGAATGCCATCGGCACCGATGACGAAGGCGCCCTCGTTGAACACCCGGGCGCCCTGCACGTCCAACGGCGCCGCCACCTCCCAGCGCGCGGCCGCGTGGTTGTCGAAGCGCAGCTGGGCGTCCGGGGCCAGCGTCCAGCTCGCGGGCGCGCCGTTGCCGCCGCCATGGCGCACGAAGCCGCGGTTTTCCACCAGCACGCCCGTGCCGGTGTCCCCCAGGACCAGCGCACCCTCGTTGACGAAGCGCCCGCCGGCGGCCACCTGCACGTTCAGCAGCCGCGCCTGCCCGCGGTTGGTGAAGTCGCCGGCGACTTCCAGCGACCCGGGCAGCATGAAGCTGCGGCTGCTGGTGCTGAAGCGCCCGCCGGCCGCCACCAGGATGGAGCCCTCGGTGTGCCACACGGCATCGCGCCGCAGGCCCAGCCGGCCTTCCACCGTCAGCAGGCCCTGGTGCGGCAGCAGGTCGCCATCGTAGCCGTCGGCCACCAGCGTCTGGTCCACCAACACGGCGGGGTTGGTCCAGGCGTCGAAGTGGCTGGCACCGATGAAGACGGTGTCGCTGGGCTGGAAGGCCAGGCGCCGCCGCTCGCCGCTGAGCGCGCCGTCCACGTACTCGCTGTAGCTCAGCCCGTGCGGCAACCCGACCGGGCTGCCGAGGAAGGCGCTGCCGTTGTCGACGCGCACCCACTCGAAGCTCTGGTCGATGTCGGGCACGACGCCGTCGACGAAGCTGAGCGCCACCGTGCCGCCCGTGTTCCAGAACTCGCCGGCGTGCAGCGTGTCGTGGGCGCCGCGGGCGTCGATCTCCAGCTCCAGCCGGCTGCCGACACCCAGCTCGACGCGTCCGGTCAAGGTCAGCATGCCCGGCGAGTTGCCCGGCATCACGGTGCTGCTGCCCGACAGCAGCAGCGCGCCGTCGATGACGCCGGTGCCGCTGAGCGAGCCGCCGTCCAGCGACAGGCCGCCCTGGGTGGCCAGGCGGCCGATGACGACCAGCCGCCCCGCGGGCGACTGTGCAAAGGCGCCGCTGCCGGCGAGCTCCAGCAGGCCCTCGACCCGGAGCGTGCCGTTGTTGGCCAGCAACCCCGAGTTGTGGAGCACGCTGCCCACCGCCACGCGCAGGCTGCCTTCGTTGCGCAGCAGGTTGCCGTTGCTGAACGAGCCGCCGATCGAGGCCGCATCCACCACAAGGCTGCCGCTGTTGACGATCTGCGAGAGGTTCTCGAAGCTGCTGCCGGTGTCCGGGCGCAGCGTCAGCTGCCCGCTGTTGTTGACGACACCGGCGTTGGCGAAGTCACCGCCCAGCACCATGTTGCCGCTGTTGAACACGGTGGCGCCCGCGTTCACGACCACCTCGGCGTCGCTGCCGGTCTGCACGTGGCCGCTGTTCAGCAGCGTGCCGCTGACGAGCGTGAGCTGGCCGCGGCCGACCTGCACCGTGCCCTGGTTGGTGAGGCCGCTGCCCGACAGCACCAGGCTGCCGTCGGCGACCTCAATGCGGCCGCTGGCCAGGTTGTTGAACGTGGCGGCCGCGCCTGGCGTGAAGCTGCTGCGCGACGTCAGCACGAGCTGGCCGCTGTTGTTGAACGCGCCGCCCGGCATGGCCAGGTCGGCGGCCGCGAGCTGCATCGTGCCGGCGTTGACCACGCTGGCGAACAGGGTGCCCGTCCCGCCGAGCTGCAGCCGGCCACCCGCTTGCACCTGGACCATCCCGCCGTTGATGTCGGCCCCGAGAAACAGGCGCAGGTCGCCACCGACGTCGAGCGTGGCGCCACCGCTGGCGACGACGCTCGGGACGGTCATTTGCCCGCCCGGGGCCACGGCCAGCCGCGCGCCGCTGCCGTTCAGCAGCACCGGGTTGAAGGCCGAAACGTTGCCGCCCTCGCCCGCCTCCAGCAGGCCGGCCACGGTCAGGGCCCCGCCGATGGTGGCCCCACCCCGCAGCTTCACTGCCGCGAGCGGCTCGATGTCGAGGCCGCCCATGGTGACGAGGCTGCCGGGTGCGGCCCGCACGATGCCGGCCACGCCCAGCGGCGCGGACACGGCGAGCCGGCCGGCCACGTCCAGGTGCGCCGCCGGCGCGACGTAGCCGCCCGCCAGCAGGTCGACGCGGCCGCCGGCCTGGACATCGAGGTCGCCGGCCAGCACGTAGCGGCCGTCGCTCTTCAGGCGGCCCTGCACCTCGAGCCGGCGCTGCTGGATGAACTCGGGCCCGGGCGTCGTGTAGGCGCTGCAGCCGGCCCGCACGCGGGCATCGGCGGTGAGCCGGCGCTGCTCGTAGTTGAGGCAGCCCGCCGTGCCGAAGGTGAACATGTAGGTGCCGAAGGAGCTGGCGCCCGGCTCCCGCTCCTCGCGCAGCGGCGAGACCCAGGTGATCTCGTTGAAGGTGCCCTTGAAGCGCACGACGCCGCTGGACTCGGTGCCGAAGAGATCGGTGCCACCCGGGCCCACGATGAAGGGTGTCCACTGGCCGCCGGCAAAGTAGTTGGCGCCGTTGCTCAGCACCTCCACCGGCTGGTTGAACCACATGCCGGTCTGGATGTTGACCGTGCGCGACTCGTTGGTCAGGCCCAGCGAGACGATGGCGAGGATGGGGTCGGTGACGGCTTCGGAAAAGCTCAGCCGGTAGGTGCCTGTGCCCGGGCCGCCGGCGACGACGATGAGGTCGCTCGTCAGCGGCGGCGTCCCCGTGATCAGCGAGCTCTGATAGGTGGACGAGGGCCCGAAGTAGGGCTCGGGCAGGCGGCCGGTGAAGCTGGTGAAGGCCGCACCCTCGAAGGTGATGCCGACGCTGCGGCCACCGGTCACCAGCGTGCCGGTGACGCGGCTGTGGTCGGGCGTGGCCGCGGTCCAGTCGACCCACTCGGCGCCGGCCGCGCCCTGGGCCAGGGTCAGGCCGGGCAAGGCCAGCGCGCCACAGAGCAGCACGGCCTGGGCCAGGCGAGTGCGGCGCAGCCGGGCGGGCGCGCGCCGCGGGCGGCGCAGGTAGCTTTGCGGGGCGTGTGCAGATGCGTTCATGGGGTCTCCTTGACCCGGGCCGGGACTCACCCCGGATGCTGCCCATCGGGGCGTTACCAGAGCGTCACGCCAGGAGACCAGGCCCCGCGTTCAGGGGGCGGCGGCACCGCCTTGCAGCGCCTGCTGCAGCGCCAGCAGCGCCCGGTGCACCGGGTGGCGCGTTAGGAAGGACTCGATGAACGGCGGCGCGACGTGAGGCAGCGCGGCGTCGCGCAGCCAATGCGCGCCGGCCGCTGCGCGGCGCGCGGCCTCGTGGTGCAGCCCGGCGGCCTGGGCAGCGCGGGCGCCGACCCACCAGACCATCGGCAGGCTCGTGCCCTCGGGGTGTCGGCCTTCGGCCAGCAGCGCCAGCGCCGCCGCCGCCGCGCTCTCGGCGTCGGCCTCGCGGCCCAGCGCCAGGGCCGCCTCGGCCTGGCGCACGCGCGCTGTCAGGGCCACGCCGCCCAGATCGGCGGCATGGGCTTCGGCGGCGATGCGGCCGGCCTCGGCCCATACCTCGGCCGGCGGCTGGCCCTGCAGCCACGCCACCGCCGAGCCCGGCGCGTAGGGCGGGATCTCGCGCAGCACGGCCCAGGCCTCGTCGAGCCAGGGTCGGCCCTCGCCCCCCATCAGCAGCAGCAGGTCGCCGCGGGCGAGCCGGCGCTGGCTGCGCAGGAAGGCCGGTGCCTCGCCGTCGTCGGTGTGCAGCAGCGCCAGCGCGCGCGCGAACTGGCCCAGGCGGGACCAGGTCGTCGCCAGGCCGAGCTCGGCCACCAGCCGCCACACCCCCGAGCGGCTGGCGCCGAAGGCGGCCACGGCGTCCTCGTACAAGGCCAGCGCCTCGGCGAAACGGCCCTGGTCGCGCCGCGCCCGCGCCAGGTTGATGGCCGCCTGCTGAACCAGGCCGGTGCCGGGATCGCCGATGCGGTGCAGGCGCAGGCTGCGCTCGGCCGCTTCGGTCGCGTGCCCGCTGAAGCCCAGCCGGGCCCAGGAGGTGGCGATGTTGCCCCAGCACACCGCGGCATCGGCACTGCGGCCGAGCGCCTCGGCCTCGTCGGCGGCGCGCTCGTAGTGCCGCACGGCCTCGCGCAGGCGGCCGCTGATCCAGGCCACGTTGGCCTGCGCGTTGGCCAGCAGCTGCCGCTCGGCCGGCGCGGGCGTGAAGCCCGAGCTCGCCACCTGGCCGAGCAGCCGGTCGAGCGCGGCGCCGCCCTCGTCG
>JBILSW010000328.1:0-4292 GCA_044371895.1 Rubrivivax sp. | reverse complement strand
AGCCAGGGCGCCAGCCGCAGCGCGTCGCCGTGCAGCACCAAGGCCAGGTCGGCCTGCGCCACCTCCTCGGCCAGCGCCTGGGCCGACTGGGCGTGCCTCGCGGCCGTGGCCAGCACGGTGTCCAGCGACGGAAAGGCCGCCTGCAGAACCGGCCACACCTGCCCGCGCAGGCGCCCGCGGGCGAAGCGCGGGTCGTTGTTGCTGGGATCGAGCACTCCGCGCAGGCGGTGGCGGCGGGCGTAGGCCTCGACGGCCTCGCGCGGCTGGTCCAGCCAGGGACGGGCCCAGACCAGCCCCTCGCGCAGCGCCTGCCGCGGCATGGCGCTCAGGCCCGCTGTGCCGGCGCCGCGCAGGGCCTGCAGCAGCCAGGTTTCGGCTTGGTCGCGGCGGTGGTGGGCCAACAGCACCAGCGGGCAACCAGCGTCGCGCGCCAGCCGTGCCAGCGCGGCGTAGCGGCCCTGGCGGGCCCAGGCCTCGACGCTGTCGCCCTTGGCCGGTGCGCCGGCCAGCCGCTCGCCGGCGAAGTGCGCGCCCCAGCGCAGGGACTGGCGCCGCACGCGGGCCTGCCAGGCGTCGGCATCAGGCATCAGGCCATGGTGCACGTGGAGGGCCCACACCTGCACGCCCAGCGGCCGCGCCTGGGCCAGCGTGCAGTGCAGCAGCACCGTGGAGTCGAGCCCGCCGCTGGTGGCCACCGCCACGCGCGGCGGCACCGCCATCAGTGTTCCTTGCTGTCGCTGTAGCGGCCGTAGGCGCGCAGGCGCTCGTAGCGGCGGTTCAGCAGGTCCTTCGGCTTGAGGTCGCTCACCTGGCGCAACGCCTCGCCGAGCGCGCGCTTGAGCTGGGCCGACATCCAGGGCACGTCGCGGTGCGCACCGCCCACGGGCTCGCTGACGATCTTGTCCACCAGGCCCAGGGCCTTGAGCCGGTGCGCCGTGATGCCCAGCGCCTCGGCGGCCTCGGACGCGCGTTCGGCCGTCTTCCACAGGATGCTGGCGCAGCCCTCGGGCGAGATCACCGAGTAGACGCTGTACTGCAGCATCAGCACCTGGTCGGCCACGCTGATGGCCAGCGCGCCGCCGGAGCCGCCCTCGCCGATGATGGTGCTGATGATGGGCACCTCAAGCTGGGCCATCTCGAAGATGTTGCGGCCGATGGCCTCGCTCTGCCCCCGTTCTTCGGCGCCGATGCCGGGATAGGCCCCCGGCGTGTCGACGAAGGTGAAGACCGGCAGACCGAACTTCTGCGCCAGGTGCATCAGGCGCAGCGCCTTGCGGTAGCCCTCGGGCCGGCTCATGCCGAAGTTGCGCAGCGTGCGCTCCTTCGTGTCCCTGCCCTTCTGGTGGCCGACCACCATGCAGGGCTGGCCGTTGAAGCGCGCCAGCCCGCCGACGATGGACAGGTCATCGGCGTAGTTTCGGTCACCGTGCAGCTCGTGAAAGTCGGTGAAGACCTCGTTCACGTAGTCCAGCGTGTAGGGGCGCTGCGGGTGGCGCGCGATCTGCGTCACCTGCCAGGGCGTCAGGCTGGAATAGATGTCGCGCGTGAGCTGCTGGCTCTTCTGGCTGAGGCGCTCGATCTCGTCGGAGATGTCCACCGCCGACTCGGTCTGCACGTAGCGCAATTCCTCGATCTTGCTTTCGAGTTCGGCGATCGGGTTCTCGAACTCCAGGAAATGTCTCTTGCTCATGGCTCGGCGGCTCGTCGCGTTGTCAGTACTCCACGGGGAGCGGGTCCAGGCTGCGCCAAATGTACCAAGTCGCCACCGAGCGGTAGGGTGCCCAGGCTTCGGCCACGTCGCGCGCATCAGCGCGCGAGACAGGCTCGCCGCTGAAGTAGTTCAGGCTGATGCCCTTGAGCAGGCCGAGGTCGTCCAGCGGCAGCACATCGGGCCGCAGCAGATGGAAGATCAGGAACATCTCGGCCGTCCAGCGGCCGATGCCGCGGATGGCCACCAGCTCGGCGATGATGGCCTCGTCGTCCAGCGCGCCCCAGCGCGCCGGCTGCGCGCGGCCGTCGGCGAAGTGCCCGGCCAGGTCGTGCAGGTACTCGCACTTGCGGGCCGACAGGCCCGCCCCGCGCAGGGTCGGAAGCTCCGCGGCCAACACCGCGCTCGGCGCCAGCCGGTGCGGTGGCCCGCCCACCGTGGCGGCGAGCCGCTCCCACACCGATTGCGCGGCCTTCACGCTGATCTGCTGGCCCACGATGCTGCGCGCCAGGGTGGTGAAGGCGTCGCCGCGACTGGCCAGGCGGGCCTCACCGAAGCGGGGGATCAACTTCTTGAGCACGCGGTCGCGGCGCGTCAGGTGGCGGCAGGCGTCTTCCCAGTAGGCCGGCGAGGCTGACGCCGGTTCCGGCAGCGCGGCCAGCGCGGCGGCCATCAGGCACGAACCCAGGTCGTGCCCTGGGGCCCGTCCTTCAGCAGCACGCCCTGCGCGGCGAGCTGCTGGCGGATGCGGTCGGCGTCGGCGAAGTCCCGGGCCTGCTTGGCCGCCGCGCGCGCTGCGATGGCGGCATCGATGACCGCCTCGTCCAGCGCGGCACCGGCCTGCAGGTAGGCACGCGGCGCCTGCTGCAGCACGCCCAGAACGCCGCCCAGGCGCTTGAGCAAGGTCGCCGTGGCCACGTCGCGGCTGCGGTTGATCTCGCCCGCCAGGTCGAACAGCACCGCCAGTGCCTGCGGCGTGTTGAAGTCGTCGTCCATCGCCGCCTTGAAGGCCGCCGCCCGTGGGTCGGTCCAGTCGATGCCGCCGCCGTCTTCCACGGTAAAGCCGTCGAGCGCCGTGTACAGCCGGCGCAGCGCGCTGCGCGACTCCTCCAGCAGCGAGTCAGCGAAGTTGAACGGGCTGCGGTAGTGCGTGCGCAGCATGAAGAAGCGGATGGTCTCGCCGTCGAACCTCCCCAGTACCTCGGCGATGGTGAAGAAGTTGCCCAGAGACTTCGACATCTTGGTGTCGTCGATGTTCAGGAAGCCGCCGTGCATCCACACGTTCACGAAGGGGTGGCCGAAAGCGCCCTCGCTCTGCGCGATCTCGTTCTCGTGGTGCGGGAACTGCAGGTCCTGGCCGCCGCCGTGGATGTCAAAGCGTTCGCCCAGCAACGCGCAGCCCATCGCGGAGCACTCGATGTGCCAGCCCGGGCGGCCGGGGCCCCAGCGGCTGGGCCAGCGAGCCTCGGCGGGCTCGTCGGGCTTGGCGCTCTTCCAGAGCACGAAGTCCAACGGGTCTTCCTTGTCGTCCTGCACCGCCACGCGCTCGCCCGCACGCAGGTCCTCGAGCGACTTGCCCGAAAGCTTGCCGTAGCCGGGGAAGCGCCGCACGGCGTAGTTCACGTCGCCGCCGCGCGCCTGGTAGGCCAGCCCCCGGGCCTGCAGGGTGCCGATGATGTCCAGCATCTGCGGCACGTACTCGGTGGCGCGCGGCTCCGCGCTCGGGCGCTCCAGGCCCAGCGCGTCGAAGTCTCGGTGCATGGCGGCGATCATCTCGTCGGTCAGCGCGCGGATCGTGATCCCGCGCTCGACGGCGCGGCGGATGATCTTGTCCTCGATGTCGGTGATGTTGCGCACGTAGGTCACGGCATAGCCGCTGGCGCGCAGCCAGCGCGCCACGACATCGAACGTGAGGTTGGTCCGCGCGTGCCCCATGTGGCACTGGTCGTAGACGGTGATGCCGCAGACGTACATCCGAACCTGGCCGGGTTGCAGGGGCTCGAAGGCCTCGAGCCGGCGCGTCAGCGTGTTGTAGATGTGCAGCGTCATCGCGGAGGGGCGGTCTTCAGAGGCGCCGAGGGCCCGACGAGGCCCCCCTAGAATCGAATTCAGTATAGCGGTGCCCTCCTGCCCGTCACTGCGGTGTCCCACCCCGTGCCCAACCCCGACGCCCCCCCCGCGCCCTCCTGGGCCTTCCCTGCCCGGCGGCTCGCCGTGGCGGCGTGGCTGCTGTGCACGGCCGCGCTGGCCGCGGCCTCGCTGCCCGACGAAGTGGGCAGCCTGCTGGCGGCCGGCCGCATCACCGAGGCGCTGCAGCGCAGCGAGCAGGCGCTGCTGGTGAGCCCGCGCGATGCCCAGGCGCGCTTCGTCCATGGCGTCGTGCTGATGGAGCTGCGCCGCGACGCCGAGGCGATGGACCAGTTCAACCGCCTGGCCCAGGAGGTCCCCGAACTGCCCGAGCCGCTGAACAACATGGCGCTGCTGCACGCCCGCGGCGGCCGGCTCGACGCCGCACGCGTGGCGCTCGAATCTGCGCTGCGCAACGACCCCGGCCACCGCGCCGCCCGCGCCAATCTGGCGGACG
>JBILSW010000327.1:0-4331 GCA_044371895.1 Rubrivivax sp. | reverse complement strand
CGTGGTAAAGGTCGTTTTTCCAAGGACAAGCGTCCCAAGCGCAACAGCCAGAGCCTGTTGTTCCGTCGCAAGCGCTTCTGCCGCTTCACCGTCGCCAACGTCGAGTACATCGACTACAAGGAAATCGACGTGCTGCGCGATTTCATCGGCGAGAACGGCAAGATCACGCCCGCGCGCCTGACCGGCACGCGCGCCTACTACCAGCGCCAGCTCACCGTCGCGATCAAGCGCGCGCGCTTCCTCGCGCTGCTGCCGTACTCCGACCAGCACAAGGTCTGACGGAGGAGCCACCATGCAAGTCATTCTTCTCGAGAAGGTCGGCAAGCTCGGCAACCTGGGCGACGTCGTCAAGGTCAAGCAGGGCTACGCGCGCAACTTCCTGATCCCGCAGAAGCTGGCGCGCCGCGCCACCGACGCCGCGATCGCCGAGTTCGAGGCGCGCCGCGCCGAGCTCGAAAAGGTCGCGCAGGCCAAGCTCGACGCCGCCAAGGCGCTGGGCGAGCAGCTCGCCGGCAAGTCGGTGCGCATCGCTCAGAAGGCCGGCGTCGACGGCCGGCTGTTCGGCAGCGTCACCAACCAGGACATCGCCGACGCGCTCACCAAGCTGGGCCTGGCGGTGGCCAAGGCGCAAGTGCGGCTGCCCAACGGGCCGCTGAAGACGGTGGGCGAGCACACCGTGTCGGTCGCCCCGCACACCGACGTCGTGGTCGATGTCAGCGTGCAGGTGGTGGCGCAGGCCGACTGACGCCGCTATCCTCTTGCAAGCTCATCGAAGGCCGGCGCAAGCCGGCCTTCTGCTTTTGGCAGAGCGCCTTCTCCACAGGGGCCGCGCTTGCTGTCCACAGGCTTGTCCCCCGACCCGGTACCACCATGGACCTGCTCAGCACCACCCGCGAACCCGCCCCCCCGCGCGACGACGAGGTCGAGCGCCTGCGCTTGCCCCCGCACAGCACAGAGGCCGAGCAAAGCGTGCTCGGCGGCCTGCTGCTGGACAACCTGGCCTTCGATCGGGCCGCCGAACTGCTGACCGACGGCGACTTCTACCGCCACGAGCACCGGCTGATCTTTGGCGCCATCCGCAGCCTCATCCAGGCTGGCAAGCCGGCCGACGTGGTGACGGTGTTCGAGCACCTGCAGAGCCAGGGGAAGGCCGACGACGCCGGCAAGCTCAAGTACCTGAACGACCTTGCGCAGAGCGTGCCCAGCGCGGCCAACCTGCGCCGTTATGCAGAGATCGTCCGCGAGCGCGCCATCCTGCGCAAGCTCATCGCCGCCAGCGATGAGATCGCCACCACGGCCTTCAACCGCGAGGGCCGCGCGGTGAGCCAGATCCTCGACGAGGCCGAGAGCAGGATCCTCAAGATCGGCGAGGAGGGCAACCGCGCGCAGCAGGGCCCACAGCCCATGAGCGGCCTGGTGGTGGCGCTGATGGACCGCGTCAACGAGCTCGCCGAGAACCCCGCCGGCGACGTGACGGGCGTGCGCACCGGCTACTACGACCTGGACAGCATGACCGCCGGCCTGCAGAAGGGCGACCTGATCGTGCTGGCGGCACGACCCTCGATGGGCAAGACGGCGTTCGCGCTGAACATCGCCGAGCACGTGTGCGTGAAGGAGGAACTGCCGGTCCTGGTGTTCTCCATGGAAATGGGCGCGGCGCAGCTGGCCCTTCGCCTGGTGGGCAGCCTGGGCCGCATCAACCAGCAGAACCTGCGCACCGGACGCCTGGCGGACGACGAGTGGGGGCGTCTGGCCGATGCCGTGGAGAAACTTGGGCGCGTGTCGATGTTCATCGACGAGACGGCGGGCCTGTCGGTGGCGGAACTGCGCGCCCGCGCCCGGCGCATGGCGCGGCAGTTCGGCGGCACGCTGGGGCTCATCGTCGTCGACTACCTGCAGCTGATGAGCGGCTCCGGCGGCAGCGAGGAGAACCGGGCCACCGAGCTGGGCGAGATCTCGCGCGGCCTGAAGGCCCTGGCCAAGGAACTGCAGTGCCCGCTGATCGCGCTGTCGCAGCTCAACCGCAGCGTTGAGAGCCGCACCGACAAGAGGCCGATGATGAGCGACCTGCGCGAGTCGGGCGCCATCGAGCAGGACGCCGACATCATCATGTTCATCTACCGCGACGAGTACTACACCAAGGAAGCCTGCAAGGAGCCTGGCGTTGCCGAGATCATCATCGCCAAGCAGCGCAACGGCCCCGTGGGCACGGCCAAGCTCACCTTCCTGAAGCCGCTGACCAAGTTCGACAACCTCGCCCCCGGCAGCGGCGGCGAGTACTGACGAGAAAAGCTGTCGCCGCGGCGTTCAGCGCCGCAGCACCATGCCGCCCGCGGAGCGGTTGCTGCGCCGTACCCCCGCGATGTGCGTGGCCGGTGCGCAGAAGCGGTGCGCCAGTTGCGACTGCTGCGTCAACAACGCCTCTGCGTCGGCAATGTTGTCCTGGTGCCGCTTGGCCACCAGCAGCGCCATCTCGACGAGCTTGGCATTGCCGGTGGTGCTGCCGTGGTGCAGCAGGGCTTCGACCGCCTTGCGGGGCTGGTCCTGCACCGCCAGGTTCATGGACTGCTCGGCGAGCTTCATCACCTCGGTATAGGCCTCGCGAACGATGCCGGCGGCGTCCGGGTAGTGGCGCGATGCGGCCACCAGCACTTCGCAGGTGGTGCGGGACACCGCGAAGCGCCGGGCCAGCTGCTTGATCACGCCGTCGAGCTCGTTGGTGCCGAGCCCGAAGCGCAACAGGCGCGACCACACCGAGATGATGTTGGCAGCCGTCTCCAGCTCGAAGTCGGGCCGCATGAAGGCTTCGGTCTCGCGGCGCAGCAGCGTCACGGCCTCCTCGACGCGCCCGCGGTTCAGTCGCGACAGCACCTCCCCGAGCTGCACCATGCGCTTCAGGCGCACCGACTGCGGGTAGCGCGCAGAGAAGTCCGCCAGCACGTCGCACGCCGCTTCCAGCCCCTTGGTGTCGCCGGCGTCGAAGCGCATCAGCGCCAGCAGCATCATCGACAGCACGTCGAACAGGCGCGACTTGCGGCCCAGATGCCAGGTGCGCTCCAGCAACTGGGTGGCGCCACCCGTGTCCCCGGCGTAGAAGCTGAGCGTGCCAGCGTGCTGCAGCCGCAGCACGCAGCCCGGCGTCATCTCGGCGGCCATGCGGTAGGTGGCCAAGGCCTCGATCAGGTTGCCCTGCTCCATGTGCACCTTGCCGAGCACGTCGTAGCTGTCGGAGAACTGCGGGTCGGTGTCGATCAGCGCCTCCAGCGTGCGCCGCGCCTGCGCCACTTCGCCGTTGGCCAGCTGCACGCGCGCCACCCCGAGCTTGGCCCAGGGCAGGGTCTTGGCGGCGATCACCGCGTCGTACAGGTCCTTGGCTTCCGCGTTTCGGCCCAGCATGAGCAACAGTTCGGCGCCGATGCGGGCCGCATACAGCCAGTAGAGCTGGCGCTGGTTGAAGCGTTCCAGGCACAGGTTGGATGCACGGTCGTAGTCCTTGGCCTCCATGGCCTCGAAGATGTCCTGGAGCACGCGCTTGCGCTGACGCGCCTCCCTCAGGCGCTCGAACAGCGCATTTGCCGAGAAGGGCTTGACCAAGAAGCTGTCGAGCGCTGCCTCGGCGGCATCTGCCACGGCAGAGTAGGTGGCCTGGGGCGTAATCATCACGAACACTGCCGAGTAGTGCAGCAGTCGCTCGCGGCGCACTTCCTCGAGCAGTTCCTGGCCCTTGCTGTCCGAGCCGTCGTCGGCGGCGTCACAGACGATCACGTTGAAGCGCCGGTGCTCGATCAGCTCGCGGGCGTCGATCACACGGTTGGTGGCCTTCACGGTGCCGAAGCCGAACTCGCGCAGATGCGCAAGCAGCACGCTGCGGCTCGTGGGGTTGGGGTCGATGACGAGTGCTGAGTGGCCCGGCACTTCGCGGTCAAGCACCAGCTGCATGGGCTGTCTCCTGCTGTCTCATCCTCAGCTGAAGGCCGCCAGGCGAGCGACCGCTGCGTTGGATGCCGGCGATGTGATTGGCGGCGCGGCAGCTGCGCGCCTGCAGCCGCTGGGCTTCGTCGAGAGCGGGTTGAAGCTCGGGCAGCACGGGCACACCCGCCTCCTGCGCGGCGCGCTTGCCCAGGGCCAGCACCTGCTCGATGAGCTTGGCGTTCGGATGCTCGCGCGCGCAGTCGAGCAGCAGCGCCAGGGCCGCCGAGGTGTCTCCGGCTACGAAGCGTTCCATGGCATGTTCGGCCACGGCGCCCGTGGACTGCTGGCAGTCCTGGAGCCATGCCACCGCCGAGGCATCGCGCCGCGCCGCGCCCATCAGCACCTCGCTGTTGGCGCGG
>JBILSW010000326.1:0-4345 GCA_044371895.1 Rubrivivax sp. | reverse complement strand
CAGGCACACGGCCACGTCGAACAGCAGCCAGTCGGTGCCGGCGAAGTAGAAGTCGAAGAAGCCGCAGAGCGTGTCGGGCCCGGCGGTGTCGTCGAACATCACGTTGTCGCGGAACAGGTCGGCGTGAATCGGGCCCCTGGGCAGCGATTGACCGAGCGGCGACGCCGCCAGTTCCTGCTGGAACGCCAGTTCGTCCACCAGCAGCGAGGCCTGCGCGGGCTGCACGTGCGGCAGCACCACCGGCACCGTCTCGGTCCACCAGGCCAGGCCGCGCAGGTGCGGCTGCGACACCGGCAGCGACTGCCCGGCCGCGTGCATGCGCGCCAGCATGCGGCCGACCTGGCGGCAGTGCCCCTCCACCGGCGCGAGGCGGTGGCCGCCGGGCAGGCGCGTCACCACCGAAGCGGGCTTGCCGGCCACCGTGTGCACCAGGCCGCCGTTTGGCGCTGGTTGCGGCGCCGGCACCGGGATGCCGCGCGCCGCCAGGTGCTGCATCAGCGCCAGGTAGTAGGGCAGCTCGGCGGGGGCCAGGCGCTCGAACAGCGTCAGCACCCACTGGCCGCGCGCCGTGGTGGCGTAGTAGTTGGTGTTCTCGATGCCGCTGCCGATGCCCTGCAGCTCGGTCAGCGCGCCCAGGCCCAGGCGCTGCACCAGCGCGTCGGCCTCGGCGAACGAGACTACGGTGTAGACCGCCATGCGCCGGCGGCTAGAAGCGCAGCAGCGACCAGGTGCGCTTGCCCTGGCTGCCGCGGTCGCTCATGGACTCGCGGCCGGGCGGGACGACCTGGATCTCGTAGGCCGGCGCGCCGCCGACCTTGCTCTGCACCATCACCTTGGTGACGGTGCCGCGCGCGCGGTGCTCTTCGATGCGCGTGTTGTCGTCCTCCAGCACGGTGACGTGCGGGCGCTCGGCGGGCGCCTGGGCGGGGGCCGCCGCCGTCTGCGCCGAGGCCGCTGCGGCCGCGGCCGCCAGGGCCAGGGCGGACAGCCCCCGCCGCATCGGGAGAGTGGGGAACATGGCGCCGCATTCTATCGATCGGCCCGGGCTACGATCCCCCGCATGACCGCATTCCCCAACCCCGAGGCCGGCCTGATGCTGCTGGTGGACGGCTCGAGCTACCTGTACCGCGCCTTCCACGCCATGCCCGACCTGCGCTCGCCGGACGGCTTCCCGACCGGTGCCATCCACGGCATGGTGGCCATGATGACCTGGATGCGCGAGCGCTACCCCGCCGCGCACGCGGCCTGCGTGTTCGACGCGCCCGGCAAGACCTTCCGCGACGACTGGTACCCCGAGTACAAGGCCCACCGCGCGCCCATGCCCGACGACCTGCGGCTGCAGATCGAGCCCATCCACGAGGCCGTACAGCTGCTGGGCTGGCCGGTGCTGGTGCCGCCGGGCATCGAGGCCGACGACGCCATCGGCACGCTGGCCCGTCGCGCTGCCGCGGAGGGCCACCGGGTGCTCATCTCCACCGGCGACAAGGACCTGGCGCAGCTCGTGGCGCCGCAGGTGAGCCTGATCAACACCATGAGCAAGCCGCCCGAGGTGCTCGACGAGGCCGGCGTGCTCGCCAAGTTCGGCGTGCCGCCGGGGCGCATCGTCGACTACCTGGCGCTGATGGGCGACGCGGTGGACAACGTGCCGGGCGTCGACAAGGTGGGTCCCAAGACGGCGGCGAAGTGGATCGCCGAGCACGGCAGCCTTGAGGACGTGATGGCCGCGGCCGACGGCATCAAGGGCGTGGCTGGCGAGAACCTGCGCAAGGCCCTAGGCTGGCTGCCGACCGGCCGGCGGCTGGTGACGGTGCTCACCGATTGCGACCTCGCGGCCCAGGTGCCGGGCTGGCCCGGCCTGGACGCGCTGGCGTTGCGCGAGGTGGACCGCGAGGCGCTGCTGGACTTCTACACGCGCTACGGCTTCCGCGCCTGGAAGCGCGAGATCGAGGCCGCGCTGGGCCGCGCGCCCGCGGTGGCGGTGCCGGCGGCCGCGCCGGCCGCGGCCGGCGAATCGCCCGTGCCGCCGGCCGTGCCGCTGGCGCGCGAGTACGAGACCGTCACCACCTGGGAGCGGCTGGACGCCTGGATCGAGCGCCTCATGGCCGCCGACCTGGCCGCGCTGGACACCGAGACCGACAGCCTCGACGCGATGGTGGCGCGGCTGGTGGGCATCAGCGTCGCGGTGGAGCCCGGGCGCGCCGCCTACGTGCCGCTGGCGCACGACTACCCCGACGCGCCCGCGCAGCTGCCGGTGGCCGAGGTGCTGGCGCGGCTGAAGCCCTGGCTGGAGAGCGCGGCCCACGGCAAGGTGGGCCAGAACGTCAAGTACGACTGGCACGTGCTGATGAACGCCGGCATCGACGTGCGCGGCTACCGCCACGACACGCTGCTGCAGAGCTACGTGCTCGAGGCCCACATGAAGCACGGCCTGGAAGCGCTGGCCGAGCGCCACCTGGGCCGCCGCGGCCTGAGCTACGAGGAGCTGTGCGGCAAGGGCGCGAACCAGATCCCGTTCGCGCAGGTCGACGTCGAACGCGCCACCACCTACTCGGGCGAGGACAGCGAGATGGCCCTGCAGTTGAGCGGCGTGCTGCTGCCCCGCGTGCAGGCCGACGCGGGGCTGGCCTTCGTCTACGAACGCATCGAGATGCCCACCAGCGCCTTGCTCGGCCGCATCGAGCGCCACGGCGTGCTGATCGACGCGGTGGTGCTGGCGCGCCAGAGCGCCGAGCTGGGCCAGCGCCTGGTGGCCCTCGAATCCGAGGCGCACGCGCTGGCGGGCCAGCCCTTCAACATGGGCAGCCCCAAGCAGATCGGCGAGATCCTCTTCGGCAAGCTCGGGCTGCCGGTGAAGAAGAAGACCGCCACCGGCGCGCCCAGCACCGACGAGGACGTGCTGCAGGAGCTGGCGGCCGACTACCCGCTGCCGGCGAAGATCCTGGAGGCGCGCAGCCTGGCCAAGCTCAAGGGCACCTACACCGACAAGCTGCCGCAGATGGTGAACCCGGCCACCGGCCGCGTGCACACTACCTACGCGCAGGCGGTGGCGGTGACGGGGCGGCTGGCCAGCAACGACCCCAACCTGCAGAACATCCCCATCCGCACGCCCGAGGGCCGGCGCGTGCGCGAGGCCTTCGTGGCGCCGCCGGGCCACGTGCTGATGAGCGCCGACTACTCGCAGATCGAGTTGCGCATCATGGCCCACATCAGCGAGGACGCGGCGCTGCTGCGCGCCTTCGAGCGCGGGCTGGACATTCACAAGGCCACGGCCAGCGAGGTCTTCGGCACGCCGCTGGGCGAGGTGTCGTCGGAACAGCGGCGCTACGCCAAGACCATCAACTTCGGCCTCATCTACGGCATGGGCGCCTTCGGCCTGGCCAGCCAGCTGGGCATCGAGCAGAAGGCGGCCAAGGACTTCATCGACCGCTACTTCGCGCGCTTCGCGGGGGTGAAGCGCTACATGGACGAGACGCGGCTGAAGGCCAAGGACCGGGGTTACGTCGAGACGGTGTTCGGCCGCCGCCTGTGGCTGCCGGAGATCAACTCGCCCAACGGCCCGCGGCGCAGCGGCGCCGAGCGCCAGGCCATCAACGCGCCGATGCAGGGCACGGCGGCCGACCTCATCAAGCTGGCGATGATCGCGGTGCAGCAAGCGCTCGACGACGAGCGGCGCGCCACGCGCATGGTGATGCAGGTGCACGACGAGCTGGTGCTCGAGGTGCCCGAGGCCGAGCTGGCCTGGGCGCGAGAGGCGCTGCCGCGGTTGATGGCCGGCGTGGCGCCCCTGAAGGTGCCGCTGGTGGCGGAGGTGGGCGTGGGGGCGAATTGGGACCAGGCGCACTGAGCGCGATCCGCCCCCGGGCGGCTCAATTGCTCGAGGAGCGGCCCAGCAGTTGGATGTCCAGCCGCGGCTCCTTGATCTTCTGGTCGATCCGGCTCTCGACGAAGGTGCGTTTCGGATCGACGCCGCGCTGCTGCAGGAACTGGCGCACGGCGCCCAGGCGCTTCTCGGTGAGGTCGCGGTCGCCGTGGCCGCCGCCGTCGATCACCCACGGCCCGGTGGGCACGATCAGGGCCACCTGCACGTCCATGCCGATGCTCTCGATGATCAGGTCGGTGAGCCGCGCCTTGGCGGATTCGCTGAGCTGGTCGCCCACGAAAAGGCCCCGGGCGGGCAGGCTGGCGGTCTTGACGCGTTCCTTGTCGTCGGCTTTGGGCATGGGCGTGGCCGGCACCGGGGTCGCGCCTGCGGCGGGCCGCCGCGTGCCGGGGCTGGCCTGCGCCAGCGCCGCGGCGCTGAATGCAGCCAGGCTGGCGCCCACGAGGGCGGCCACGAGGGCCGGGC
>JBILSW010000325.1:0-4346 GCA_044371895.1 Rubrivivax sp. | reverse complement strand
GCGAGCCGGCCTTCGAGGCCGGCCCGCTGGAGGAGCTGCGCAAGCAGTGGCTGGTGGGCCTGGACAACGCGCGGCAGGACCCCGGCGCGGTGGCGCAGCGGCGCATCGAACAGCACGGCAACCCCTGGCCCGCCGGCGACGTCCGCCACGTGCCCGGCTTCGAGGACGAGGCGGCGGCGGTGCGCGCCGTCACGCTGGAGCAGGTGCGGGCCTTCCACCGCCGTTTCGTCAGTGCGCAGCGCGGCGAGTTCGCCGCCGTGGGCGACATGGACGTGGCCGCCGTGCGCGCTGCGCTGGCGCAGGCCTTCGGTGGCTTCCGCCAGCCGGCCGGCGGCCCGGAGCCGCAGGCCCGGGTGCCGCGGCCGCTGGAGCCGGCGTCGCCGGCGCGCTTCGTCGAGGCCACGCCCGACAAGGCCAACGCCAACCTCGCCGCCCGCCTGGTGCTGCCGATCGATGACAGCCATCCCGACCACGCGGCGTTGCTGCTGGCCAACCAGGTCTTCGGCCGCGGCACCGACTCCCGCTTGTGGATGCGCATCCGCGAGACCGAGGGCCTGAGCTACGACGTCGGCAGCTGGCTGGACTTCCCGGTGCAGGACAAGGGCACGACCTTCAGCATCACGGCCATCTTCGCGCCGCAGAACCAGCCGCGCGTGGAGCAGGCGCTGCGGCAGGAGCTGGCGCGCTCGCTGGCCGAGGGCTTCACGCAGGCCGAGCTCGACGCAGCGCGCGCCGGGCTGCTGAAGCGCCGCGTGCTGGCGCGCGCCCAGGACGGCGTGCTGGTGGACCGCCTGTCGGGCAACCTGTACCACGAGCGCCGCTTCGCCCGCGAGCAGCAGGTCGACGAAGCCCTGGGCCGCGTCACGCTGGAGCAGCTCAACGCCGCCTGGCGCCGGCATATGGATCCGGCCAGGCTCGTCACCGTCTGGGGCGGCGACTTCCGCGCCAAGCCCTGACCGCCCGCACTGCCCGGAGCGCGCCGTGACCGACCTCGACCCCACCGAGCCGCCGCGACGCGAACCGGAGCCGGACGCAGCGCCCGGCGCCCTGGAGCGGGCCGAGCAGAAGACGCTGCTGTTGCCGCGTCGCGAACGCGACGCGCACCTGCCGGCCGGCACCCTGCTACAGGAATACAGGCTCGAGCGGGTGCTCGGCGTGGGCGGCTACAGCATCGTCTACCTGGCGCACGACACGCGGCTCGACCGCCGTGTCGCCATCAAGGAGTACCTGCCGGCCACGCTGGCGGCGCGGGCGCCGTCTGGCGAAGTCGTGCCGCGGCTGCCGCGCTTCGAGGACGCCTTCGCCAAGAGCATGGGCAGCTTCATCAACGAGGCGCGGCTGCTCGGCGGCTTCGACCACCCGGCCCTGGTGAAGGTCTACCGCTTCTGGCAGGCCAACGGCACAGCCTACATGGTGATGCCTTACTACGAGGGCATCACGCTGCGGCAGTGGCTGGCCGATCTGGGTGCGCCGCCCTCGGAGCGCTGGCTGCGGCAGCTGGCCCCGCCGCTGCTCGAGGCGCTGCAGGTGCTGCACGAGCGCGGCATCGTGCACCGTGACGTGGCGCCCGACAACGTGGTGCTGCTGGTCGACCGCGACGCGCGCAGCTACCTTGAGCAGGCCCCGCGCCCGGTGCTGCTGGACTTCGGCGCCGCGCGCCGCGTGGCCGCCGAGGCGACGCAGCAGCTCACCGCCATCCTGAAGACCGGCTACTCCCCCGTGGAGCAGTACGACCAGGGCCACGCCCTGAAGGCGGGCCCCTGGAGCGACGTCTACTCGCTGGCCGCCGTGCTGTACGCCGCCGCGGTGGGCAAGCCGCCGGTGGCCGCGATCGCCCGGGTGCTGCGCGACGATCTGGCGCCAGCCCAGGTGGCGGCGCGGGGCCGCTACTCGCCGGCCTTCCTGGCGGCCATCGACGCCGGCCTCGCGGTGCGGCCCGAGCGCCGGCCGCAGACGGCGGCCAAGTTCTGCGAGTGGCTCGAGCGGCCCGACGCCGCCGAGCCCGACATCGAACTGCCCGGCGACGAGGCGGGTGGCGGCATCGATCTCGCGCTGGAACCCGATGCCCCACCGCTGCCTGCCGCACCCGCGGTGGCCGCGAAGGCGCCGAGCCGGATGCCGTGGATTGCCGGCGGCATCGTGGCGGTGCTGGCGCTGGGGCTGCTGGGCTGGGGCTTGATCGGCAGCCGCTGAACCTGGCGTCGCCCCGGGCGCGAGGTCCGGGGCGACGCGGGCCCCCAGCGGCCCGACCGATCCGCATGGGAGGCAGCTCGAGGGCCGTATGGGTCATGCCGCGCAGAGCGTCGTTCGCGGTCGCGTCACGCCGGCTTTCCACACTCCGGCGGCAATCGACTCGAGGAGACCCCATGCCCCGCAAACCCCGCCCGGGCGGCTTGGCCGCCGCACTCGCCATCCTTTTGTCGTCGTTGCCGCTGGCGGCCGCGGCCCAGACGCTCAGCTACCTCGGACAGCAGATCGTGCCCAGTGGCACCTCCTTCGCCGGCACTACGGTGGGTGGCCTGTCGGCCATCGACCGCATCGCCGGCACCGACCGCTTCCTGGCCCTGTCCGACGACCGCAGCGCGCTGCAGCCGGCCCGCTTCTACGAACTGACCCTGGACCTGTCGAAGTTCGTCCGTTCCCCGGCCCCGGGGGCTGCGGGCGTGGGCTTCACGGCCGTGACCACGGTGCTGCGGCCCGACGGAACGCCGTTTCCGTTGAACACCGTCGATCCCGAAGGGCTGCGCATCAACCCCGCCACCGGCACGCTGTTCTGGAGCAATGAGGGTCAGCGCGCCGCCTCCGGGCTGCAGAACCCGACGGTGCGCGAGATGAGCGCCGCCGGCGCCTACGTCCGCGACTTCGCCGTGCCCGCGCGCTACCTGCCCGCGGGCAGCGTGGCCGGCACGGCGCCGGGAGACCTCGGCGTGCGCAACAACCTGGCCTTCGAAAGCCTGACCTTGTCCAGTGACGGGCTCACGCTGTACGCGGCGACCGAGAACGCGCTGGTGCAGGACGGCCCCTTCAGCACCACCACCTCGCCTTCGCCGTCTCGCATCCTGTCCTTCGACCTCGCCACGGGCCAGCCGGGCAAGGAGTGGGTGTACGAGGTGTCACCCGTGGTGCTGCCCCCGGTGCCGGCCGGCGGCTTCGCCACCAACGGCCTGGTCGAACTGCTGGCGGTCGGCGACCGCGAGTTCATCGCCGTGGAGCGATCGTTCGCAGTCGGTGCCGCTACGCCCGGCGCCGGCCCCAACGGGCTGCCGACCGGCAACACGATCCGCCTGTTCCACATCGACGCCCGGGCGGCCACCGACGTCTCGGGTCTCGACAGCCTGGCGGGTGCCAGCTACGTGCCCGTGGCCAAGACGCTGCTGGCCGATCTCTCGGACTTCCGCAACGACGACGGCAGCGCCCTGGCGCTGGACAACATCGAGGGCATCGCGGCCGGGCCGATGGTCGACGGCAGGCCGACCCTGATCCTGGTGTCGGACAACAACTTCGGGGCGGCGCAGTTCACGCAGTTCATCGCGCTGCTGGTGCGTCGCGGCCGCTGAACGCGGCTCGGCGCCGTCATCGACCCCCGTTGCTGACGCCGTGCGCCACGTGCCCGGCCGGCACATGCGGCGCGGCGTTCTCGACGTGGCCAGTCTGGTCGTCGAAGAAGAAGTCGGGCTCGAACTCGGCCAGGAAGGCGCCCTTGGGCAGGCCGCCCAGGAACAGCGCCTCGTCGACATCGACCTGCCACTGCATCAGCGTGCGAATGGCACGCTCGTGGGCTGGGGCGCTGCGCGCGGTGACCAGCGCCGTCCGCAGGCGCGGGCCGCCCGGCGAGGGCTCGCGCTGCAGCCGGTGCAGCGCCTCGAGCAGCGGCTTGAAGGGGCCGGGCGCCAGCGGCATGTCGGCCCGCTCGCTCTCGTGGCGCTGGAAGGCCGGCAGGCCTTGACTCTGGTAGACGCGCTCGGCCTCGTCGGAGAACAGCACGGCGTCGCCGTCGAAGGCGATGCGCACCTCGTCGGGGTGGCTGGCGCCGGCGCGCGCGCTCTCGGGCAGCACGCGCGCGGCCGGCACGCCGGCGGCCAGGGCCTCGCGCACGTCGGTCTCGTTGGCGCTGAGGAAGAGGTTGGCTTTCAGTGGGCGCAGGTAGCGCCACGGCGGCTGGCCCCGCGTGAACACGCCGCGCTGCACCGCGAGGCCGTAATGCTGCGCCGAGCGGAACCCGCGCAGGCCCGAGACGGGGTCGTTGCGCGAGAGGATCACCACCTCCACGCGCGCGGCGTCGGCGGTATTGAAGCCCAGCAGCTTGTGCACCAGCGAGAAGGCCACGCCGGGCCGCGCCGGCTGCT
>JBILSW010000324.1:0-4356 GCA_044371895.1 Rubrivivax sp. | reverse complement strand
CCTGCGGCAGCTGCCGCGCGGCGCACAGCATCAGGCCGAGCGCGGTGTCGGCGACCTCGTCGTTGAGCACGTCGGGCGTGTGGGTCACCACCACGCCGCGGGCCAGCGCGCCCGGCAGGTCGACGCCATCGTAGCCCACGCCCATGACCGAAATGATCTCCAGCGCCGGCAGCCGCGCGATCAGCTCGCCCGACACCGCCGAGTCGCCGCTGGCGGCCACCGCGCGCACCGTCGGCGCGAGGCGCTCGAACGCCGCCGGGTCGGCCTGGTGCAGGCGGTCGAGCAGCGTGAAGCGCGCGGCCAGCGGCGCGGTGTACAGCGGCGACAGCCGGGCCGCGGTCAGCACGGGGATGTCGGACGGGGCGTCGCTCAAGGCGGGTTCTCCTGGGGATTCCACGGGTGGGCGTTCAATCGTCATACCATAGTATTTCCCGGGCGCGCGCCGTCCCTCCGGACAAACCCCGGCCCGCCCCCGACCATGAGCCAAGCCCCGCGCAAGAAGCCCCAGGATCTCCGCAGCCAGCAGTGGTTCGGCCGGCAGGACCGCGACGGCTTCGCCTACCGCAGCTGGGTCAAGGGCAAGGGCATCCCGCACGACCAGTTCGACGGCCGGCCGGTGATCGGCATCTGCAACACCTTCAGCGAGCTCACGCCCTGCAACTCGCACTTCCGCACGCTGGCCGAGCAGGTCAAGATCGGCGTGTACGAGGCCGGCGGCTTCCCGCTGGAGTTCCCGGTGATGTCGCTGGGCGAGACGCTGATGCGGCCCACGGCCATGCTGTACCGCAACCTCGCCAGCATGGACGTCGAGGAGTCGATCCGCGGCAATCCGGTCGACGGCGTCGTGCTGCTGTTCGGCTGCGACAAGACCACGCCCAGCCTGCTGATGGGCGCCTCCAGCGTGAACCTGCCTGCCATTGGCGTCAGCGGCGGGCCGATGCTCAACGGCAAGTGGCGCGGCCAGGAACTGGGCTCGGGCACGGGCGTGTGGAGCATGAGCGAGCAGGTGCGCGCCGGCACCCTGGCGCTCAAGGACTTCTTCGAGACCGAGAGCTGCATGCACCGCAGCCACGGCCACTGCATGACCATGGGCACGGCCAGCACCATGGCCTCGATGGTCGAGGCGCTGGGCGTGGGCCTGCCCGGCAACGCCGCCTACCCGGCCGTCGACGGCCGACGCAACGTGCTGGCGCGCGCGGCTGGCCGGCGCATCGTCGAGATGGTCCACGAGGACCTGGTGCTGTCGAAGATCCTCACCCGCGAGGCCTTCGAGAACGCCATCCGCACGCTGGCCGCCATCGGCGGCAGCACCAACGCCGTCATCCACCTGATCGCCATCGCCGGCCGCATCGGCGTGCCGCTGACGGTCGACGACTTCGACCGCCTGGCCAGTGCGCTGCCCTGCCTGGTGAACCTGCAGCCCTCGGGCAAGTACCTGATGGAGGACTTCTGCTATGCCGGCGGGCTGCCCGCGGTGCTGCGCGAGATCCTGCCGCTGCTGCACCGCGACGCGCTCACCGCCAACGGCCGCACGATCGGCGAGAACGTCGCCGACGCGAGCAACTGGAACGCCGACGTGATCCGCCCCTTCGCCGAGCCCTTCAAGCCCAACGCCGGCATCGCGGTGCTCAAGGGCAACCTGGCGCCGCGCGGCGCCGTGATCAAGCCCAGCGCCGCCACGCCGGCCCTGATGAAGCACACCGGCCGCGCGGTGGTGTTCGAGAACCGCGACGACTTCCACGCCCGCATCGACGACGAGTCGCTCGACGTCGACGAGACCTGCATCCTGGTGCTGAAAAACTGCGGTCCCAAGGGCTACCCCGGCATGGCCGAGGTCGGCAACATGCCGCTGCCGCCCAAGGTGCTGCGCAAGGGCATCACCGACATGGTGCGCATCAGCGACGCGCGCATGAGCGGCACCGCCTACGGCACCGTGGTGCTGCACACCGTGCCCGAGGCGGCCGCCGGCGGCGCGCTGGCGCGGGTGCGCACCGGCGACCTGATCTCGCTGGACGTGGCCGCGCGCTCGCTGCACCTGCACGTGGACGACGCCGAGCTCGAGCGCCGGCGCGCCGCCTGGCAGCCCCCCACGCCGGTGCTCGACAGCGGCTACTGGGGCCTGTACGTGAAGCACGTGCTGCAGGCCGACGAAGGCGCCGACCTCGACTTCCTGCGCGGCCAGCGTGGCGCGTTCGTTCCGAAAGACAACCACTGATGAAGACCGCTCTCGTGACCGGCGCCGGGTCCGGCATCGGACAGGCCTGTGCCCTCGCCCTGCTTCGCGACGGATGGCAGGTCGCGCTCGTCGGCCGCCGCATGGAGGCGTTGACGGCCACGCAGGCGATGGCCGGCGCCGACGGCGCGCGCGCGCTGGCCCTGCCCTGCGACGTGGCCGACGAGCAGGCCGTCCGCGACACCTTCGACACCGTGCATGCCCGCTTCGGCCGGCTTGACCTTCTGTTCAACAACGCCGGCGGCGGCTTGTCGGCCAAGACGCCCGACCTCGTCGGCGCGGCCGAGTGGAAGCAGGTGGTCGACGTCAACCTCAACGGCGCCTTCTACTGCCTGTCGCACGCCTTCCGGCTGATGCGGGCGCAGTCGCCGCAGGGCGGCCGCATCATCAACAATGGCTCGATCTCGGCCTACGCGCCGCGGCCGGGCTCGATCGCCTACACGGCCACCAAGCACGCCGTCACCGGGCTGACGAAGACGGCCGCGCTCGACGGCCGGCCCTTCGACATCGCAGTCGGGCAGATCGACATCGGAAACGCCGCCAGCGACATGACGGCCCGCATGGCGCAGGGCGTGCCGCAGGCCGACGGCTCGGTGCGCGCCGAACCGCGCATGGACCTGTCCGCGGTGGTCGAGACCTTCATGACCATGGCCCGGCTGCCGCCCACGGCCAACATCCTGTTCACCACGGTGATGGCGACGAAGATGCCCTACGTGGGCCGCGGCTGAGCGGCGGCGCGGCCGGCACCGGCGGGAGATCTCCATGAGCACGATCGGATTCATCGGCGCCTCGGGCCTGATGGGGCACGGCATGGCGCGCAACCTGCTGGCCACGGGCCATGCGGTGCGCCTGACCGTGCACCGCAACCGCGAGCGCGTGGCCGACCTGCTGGCGGCCGGCGCCACCGAGGCGGCCACGCCGGCGGCGCTGGCGGCGGGCTGCGAATGGGTGTTCGTCTGCGTCACCGGCTCGCCGCAGGTCGAGGCCGTGCTGGCCGGCTCGGGCGGCCTGCTGGAGGCTGCGGCCCCGGGCCTGGTCGTCGTCGACTGCTCGACCTCCGAGCCCGAGTCCACGCAGCGGCTGCGGGCGCTGGCGCTGCAGCGCGGCGCCGAGCTCGTCGACGCGCCGCTGGCGCGCACCCCCGTGGAGGCCGAGGCCGGGCGGCTGAACGTGATGGTGGGGGCCGAGCCCGCGGCCTTTTCGCGGCTGGAGCCGGTGCTGCGCTGCTTCGCCGAGAACGTGTTCCACGTCGGCGGGCCGGGCGCGGGGCACACGATCAAGCTGCTGAACAACTTCATCGCGCAGGCCATCTGCACGGCCACGGCCGAGGCCTTCGCCGTGGGTGCGCGCTCGGGCGTCGACCTGGCCCGCCTCGTCGAGGTGATCGGCGCGGGCGCGGTCAACTCGGGCCTGTTCCAGGCCATGGCCAAGACGCTGCAAGGTGACCTGGCCGGCCTGCGCTTCGAACTCGACAACGCCCGCAAGGACGTCCGCTACTACACGCACCTGGCCGAGGGCCTGGCCGTGCCGACGCTGCTCGGCGAGGCCGTGCACCAGTCGCTCACGCTGGCCAGCTCGCTAGGCCACGGGCGCAAGTTCGTGCCCTCGCTGGTCGAGGCGCAGGAGCAGCTCGCGCACGTGCGGCTGGTGCCGCGCGCCTGAACCCACCCGCACCCGGAACCCCCGCCATGACCTCACGACTCGCAGGCAAGACCGCCTTCGTCACCGCCGCCGGCGCCGGCATCGGCCAGGCCACCGCGCTGGCCCTTGCGCGCGAAGGCGCCACCGTGATCGCCACCGACCTCGACCCTGCGCTGCTCGCGCCGCTGGCCGCGGCCGGCTGCACGACCGAGAAGCTCGACGTGCTCGACCCCGCCGCCATCCAGGACGCCGCGGCGCGCCACCCGGGCGTGAACGTGCTGTTCAACGCCGCCGGCTACGTGCACGCCGGCACCGTGCTCGACTGCACCGAGGAGCAGTGGGCCTTCGCCTTCGACCTCAACGTGCGCTCGATGTACCGCACGATCAAGGCCTTCGTGCCCGGCATGCTCGCGGCCGGGCGCGGCTCGATCATCAACGTGGCCTCGGCGGCCGGCAGCATCAAGGGAGCGCCCAACCGCTTC
>JBILSW010000323.1:0-4358 GCA_044371895.1 Rubrivivax sp. | reverse complement strand
CACGCACTCCAGGGTCTCGGTGGGGCTGGCGTTGATCTCCTGGTGCGGCACGTAGGGCGGCACGTAGATGAAGTCGCCCGGGCCGGCCTCGGCGGTGAACTCCAGCCGCTCGCCCCAGCGCATGCGGGCGCGGCCCTTCACGACGTAGATCACGCTCTCCAGCGGCCCGTGGTGGTGGGCCCCGGTCTTGGCACCGGCGTGGATGTGCACGGTGCCGGCCCAGAGCTTCTGCGCCCCCACGCGCGCGAAGCTGATCGCGGCCTGGCGGTCCATGCCCGGCGTCTGCGCGGTGTTGGGGTCCAGCTGGTTCGCGGGCACGACGCGCACGCCGTCGTGCTTCCAGGGTGGGGCCATCGGGGGTCTCCTCGGGGGTCGTCGGGCCTCAGGCCACAAGGTAGTCCGCCGCCAGCCGCTGCAGGTGCGCGTGGCTGGCCTCGTCCAGGTGCGGCAGCAGCAGCGCCAGCGCGTGGTAGCCTCCGCGGCCCATGGCGGCGGCCGCGGCCTCGGGCTCGAGCGCGCGGCGCGGGTCGCGCACGTACTCGAAGCTCAGCCAGTAGGTCACCACCACCACCATGCTGGTGGCCGTGGGCGCGGCCTGCTCGCCGGTGATGCGCACGGCGCCGGCGCGCGCCAGGCCGTCGAGCAGCGCGTGCATGGCCTTCTGCTTGTTCTTCAGCACGAACTGGAAGTGCGTCTCCAGCCGGCGGTTCTTGCTGAGCAGGTCGTTCAGGTCGCGGTAGAGGAAGCGGTAGCCCCAGATCAGCTCGAACAACAGGTGGAAGAACAGCCACGCGTCCTCGACGTTGTCCACGCCGTCGGCACTGTCCAGGATCTCGGCCAGCGCGCGCTCGTAGCGCTCGAACAGCGTGTTGATCAGCTCGTCCTTGGCCGGGTAGTGGTAGTACAGGTTGCCGGGGCTGATGCCCATCTCGGCGCTGATCAGCGTGGTGCTGACGTTGGGCTCGCCGAAGCGGTTGAACAGGTCGAGCGTCACCTCGAGGATGCGCTCGGCGGTGCGGCGGGGTTTCTTCGGCGGTGCGGCCATGGCCCGGCCATTCTGGCGCCGGCAGCTTTTGCCGGGGCTGCCTAGAATCCCGCCCCTTTCCCGGTCACGCATGCGCCATCCCGCCGTCCGCTTCCAGCAGGTCCACAAGCTCTATCGGGGCGCGCGTGGCACGTTCAAGGCGCTGGACGGCGTGAGCTTCGACATCGAGCCCGGCGAGTTCTTCGGCCTGCTGGGGCCCAACGGCGCGGGCAAGACCACGCTGATCTCCATCCTGGCGGGGCTCACACGCGCCACCTCGGGCACGGCCAGCGTGATGGGCCACGACGTCGTGGCCGACTACGCCCAGGCGCGCCGCTGCCTGGGCATCGTGCCGCAGGAGCTGGTGTTCGACCCCTTCTTCAGCGTGCGCGAGACGCTGCGCATCCAGAGCGGCTACTTCGGCGTGCGCGAAAACGACGTCTGGATCGACGAGCTGCTCGAGTCGTTGGGCCTGGCCGACAAGGCCGGCGCCAACATGCGGCAGCTTTCGGGCGGCATGAAGCGCCGCGTGCTGGTGGCGCAGGCGCTGGTGCACAAGCCGCCGGTGATCGTGCTCGACGAGCCCACTGCGGGCGTCGACGTAGAGCTGCGGCAGACACTGTGGCAGTTCGTCTCGCGCCTGAACCGCGAGGGCCACGCCGTGCTGCTGACCACGCACTACCTCGAGGAGGCCGAGGCCCTGTGCGGCCGCATCGGCATGCTGAAGGCAGGGCGGCTGGTGGCGCTGGACCGCACCAGCGCGCTGCTGGCCGGGCGAGCCGGCACCATGCTGCGCTTCAAGACCGATTCGGCGCTGCCGGCCGAGCTGGCGGCGCAGGCGCGCGTCACCGGCCGCATCGCGCAGGTGAAGGCGCACGACGCCGCCGAGGTGGAGCAGATCCTGGCCCGCCTGCGCGCCGCCGACGTGAAGATCGAGGATCTGGAGATCGGCCGCGCTGACCTTGAGGACGTGTTCCTCGAGATCATGCAGGGCCAGCCTGCGGCGGAGGCGAAGGCATGAGCCGCGGCCCGCTGGAGGGCGCGATGCCGCTCTTCCGCAAGGAGGTGCTGCGCTTCTGGAAGGTGGCCTTCCAGACGGTGGCCGCACCGGTGCTCACGGCGGTGCTGTACCTGCTGATATTCGGCCACGTGCTGGAAGACCACGTCGAGGCCCTCCCCGGCGTGGGCTACACCAGCTTTCTGATCCCGGGCCTGGTGATGATGAGCGTGCTGCAGAACGCCTTCGCCAACAGCTCGAGCTCGCTGGTGCAGAGCAAGATCACCGGCAACCTGGTGTTCCTGCTGGTGACGCCGCTGTCGCACTGGGCCTGGTTCGTGGCCTACGTGGGGGCCAGCGCCGTGCGCGGCATGGTGGTGGGGCTGGGCGTGCTGGTGGTGACGGTGTGGTTCGCGCCGCTGCAGCTGGCCGAGCCCTGGTGGATCCTCGTGTTCGCGGCGCTGGGCGCCGGCATGCTGGGGGCCCTGGGCCTGATCGCCGGCCTGTGGGCGGAGAAGTTCGACCAGATGGCGGCCTTCCAGAACTTCATCATCATGCCGATGACGTTTCTATCCGGCGTCTTCTACTCGGTGCACTCGCTGCCCGGCGTGTGGCAGGCGGTGAGCCACCTGAACCCCTTTTTCTACATGATCGACGGCTTCCGGCGCGGCTTCTTCGGCGTCAGCGACAGCTCGCCGTGGCTGAGCCTGGCCGCGGTGGGCACGAGCTTCGTGGTGGTGAGTGCCATCGCGCTGCGCCTGCTGGCCATCGGCTACAAGATCAGGCACTGAAACCGCGCCACAATCCCGACCCATGGCCGACCCGACCCCCGACGAGGTGCGCGACTACATCGCCGCCGGACTGCCCTGCACCCTGCTGCAGGTGGAGGGGGACGGCCGCCACTTCTTCGCCACCATAGTCTCCACCGAGTTCGAGGGCCAAAGCCGCGTGCGCCGCCACCAGCGCGTGTACGCGGCCCTGGGCGATAGAATGCGCGAGCAGATCCACGCGCTGTCGATGAAGACCCTCACGCCCGCCGAACACGCTGCCGCGCCCGCGGCGGCCGGTTCGGCGCCGGCTTCTTCGGCGCACCACCACCACCACTAGCCCCTCGCGGCGCGCCGCGGGGGCAGCCCGCGTGCCGCCGGTGGTCGTGAGACGGGGGTGCGTGAAGCCGGTGCCCCCACGAGCGTGCCCCCGCCAGCCGCCCATGATCACCCTCGCCCTGTCCAAAGGCCGCATCTTCGACGACACGCTGCCGCTGCTGCGCGCGGCCGGCATCGAGGTGACTGAAGGCGCCGACAAGAGCCGCAAGCTCATCCTCGCCACCAGCCGGGCCGACGTGCGCGTGGTGCTGGTGCGTGCCTCCGACGTGCCCACCTACGTGCGCCATGGCGGCGCCGACCTGGGCGTGGCCGGCCTCGACGTGCTGCTCGAGGACGAAGCCGAGCTTGATGCCGCCGGCACGCTGTACAAGCCGCTGGACCTGCAGATCGCGCGCTGCCGCCTGAGCGTGGCCACGCGGGCCGACTTCGACTGGGCCGGCACCGTGCGCCAGGGCGCGCGCATCGCCGTGGCCACCAAGTACACCCATCTGGCGCGCCAGCACTTCGCGGCCAAGGGCATGCACGTCGACCTTATCAAGCTCTACGGCTCGATGGAACTGGCGCCGCTCACGGGGCTGGCCGATGCCATCGTCGACCTCGTCTCCACGGGCAGCACGCTCAAGGCGAACAAGCTGATCGAGGTGGAGCGCATCATGGACATCTCCGCGCGCCTGGTCGTCAACCCGGCCTCGCTGAAGCTCAAGCGCGAGCCGCTGCGAGCACTGATCGATGCCTTCGAGGCGGCCGTGGGGGGCCAGCCGTGAGCGCGCCCGTGGCCATCACCCGCCTGAGCACGGCCGACGCCGGCTTCGAGGCCGCGTTCCAGCGCGTGCTGCACTGGAGCGCCGAGACCGACGCCGCCATCGAGGGCCGCGTGGCGCAGATCATCGACGACGTGCGCGCGCGCGGCGACGCCGCCGTGCTGGAGCTGACGGCACGCTTCGACGGCGTGCAGGCGGCCTCGATGGCCGATCTCGAAATCGGCCGCGCCGAGCTGCAGGCCGCGCTCGAAGCCATCACCCCGGCGCAGCGCCGCGCGCTGCAGGCCGCCGCCGAGCGCGTGCGCGACTACCACCAGCGCCAGCTTGAGGCCACCAGCCGCAGCTGGCAGTACCGCGACGCCGACGGCACGCTGCTGGGCCAGAAGGTCACGCCGCTGGACCGCGTGGGCATCTACGTGCCGGGCGGCAAGGCGGCCTACCCGAGCAGCGTGCTGATGAACGCCGTGCCC
>JBILSW010000322.1:0-4368 GCA_044371895.1 Rubrivivax sp. | reverse complement strand
CACGTGAATCGGGGGCGACGCCGAGGCGTCAGGGCTTGGCGCCTTCCGCCATCCATTTTGCGATGGCCAGGGCGTCGGCATCGGGGAGGGTTTGTGCCGGCATCGGGATCGCGCCCCACACGCCCTGGCCACCCTTCAGGATCTTGTCCTTCATGTAGGCAAGGGCATCCGCGCGGCCGGCGTACTTGCGGGCGACCTCGCGCAGGCCGGGGCCGACGACCTTGTTGTCGACGCCGTGGCAGGCCAGGCAGTTGTGCTGCCGGGCCAGCGCCAGCACGGCCTGCGTGGCGGCGCTGGGGCCCGCGGGGGCCGCAGCCCCTGCGGCGGCCGGGCGGCCCACGCTGCCCGGGGGCCGGGTGGTGTCGGCGCCAACCTGCGGGCCCACCAGGCGCTGCTGCTCGGCGAGGTTGCCGTGCGCGTTGCGCGCGAAGTCCGGCAGGAAGCTCGCGACCTTGGGCTCGACCGCGCAGTTGCTCATGCAGGCCGTGGCGCGCACGTCGGGCTTGCCGCCGTTGCCCATGGTCTTGCCCGACCACAGCCCGTGGTCGGTGGTCATGCCGCTGCGGTTGGGCAAGCGCGCCTGCACCTCGGCGATGTTGGCGTCGGACATCACGAAGTTGTCCGGCACCACGCCACCCAGGTTCAGCATGAAGGCGGTGACGGCGTAGACGTCGTCGGTGCTCAGCGACTTGGGCGCGTTCCAGGGCATGGCGCGGTTGATGTAGTCCCACAGCGTCGAGACCGTGGGCACCTTCATCAGCGTCGTGCGGCCGGGAAAGCTCTCGTCGCGCAGTCGCGCGACGCGGCCGCTCTTGATGTCGGCCGCCGTCGTGCCGCCCACCAGCGGCGAGAAGACCTCGTTGCTCTCGCCGAACACGCCGTGGCAGCTGGCGCACTTGGCTTCCCAGACGTCCTGCCCGCGCGACACCGAGCCGCTGCCCCTGGGCAGGCCCTTGAAGTCGGGGCGCACGTCGATGTCCCAGGCCTGCACCTCCTTGGGCGTGGCGGCGCGGCCAATGCCCGGGTACGCGGTGGAGGCGGCGCTCTGCGCCCACGCCGAGCCGGCGGCCAGCACGGCCACCGCGGCAATGGCCAGGCGCTTCAGCAGCGCGTGGTGCTCACGACAGCTGGACATTCTTCACCTCGCCGCTCTCTTCCACGAGCCAGGTCTGGATCGCGTTGTTGTGATAGATCGACCGCGTGCCGCGCACCGCGCGCAGCTGCCGGTAGGTGGGCTGCACGTAGCCCGTGTCGTCGGTGGCGCGGCTCTGCAGCAGCGCGGGCTTGCCGTCCCACACCCACGGCAGCGTGAAGCGGGTGAGGCACTTGTCCATCACCGGGCCCTGCAGCGCGGCCTGCCGCCAGTTGCGCCCGCCGTCGACCGAGACATCGACGCGCCGCACCTTGCCGCGGCCGCTCCAGGCCAGGCCGGTGACCGTGTAGTAGCCCTTGTCGAGCAGCACCTGGCCGCCGCTGGGCGTGGTGACCACGCTCTTGCACTCCTGGATGCCGCTGTACTGGCGGTGCAGGCCGTCGGGCATGAGGTCGATGTAGTGGATGGCCTCGTCCTTGGTGGCCCAGGGCTTGTCGCCCACCTCGATGCGGCGCAGGTACTTCACCCAGCTCACGCCCTGCACGCCCGGCACCACCAGGCGCAGCGGGTAGCCGTTCTCGGGGCGCAGCATCTCGCCGTTCTGGCCGTAGGCCACGAAGACCTCGCCGTTCTCGATCAGCTCCATCGGGATCGTGCGCGTCATGCTCGAGCCGTCGGCGCCCTCGGCCAGCACGTAGCGGCCGCGCTTGGTGTCGGCGCCAGCCATGTCGAGCAGCACCTTCAGCGGCACGCCGGTGAACTCGCTGCAGCTGATCATGCCGTGGCTGTACTGGCAGGTCGGCACGGCCACGTTGCCCCACTCCATGCCGCTGTTGGCGCCGCACTCGATGAAGTGGAAACGGCTGACCTGCGGCAGCCGCATCAGCTCGTCCACGGTGAACACCATGGGCTTCTTCAGCATCCGCTCGTCGGAGCCGTTGATCATCAGCCGGTGCTTGCTGGGATCGATGTCCCACCAGCCCTGGTGGTGGCGCTCGAAGTGCAGGCCACTGGGCGTGACGATGCCGAACAGGCTCTGCAGCGGCGCGAAGCTCACGCTGGCCTGCGTCGTCTGCGTCAGGCCCGGGCTCTGGCGGCGTTGCACGTTCTTCTCGTACTGGCTGGGCCGGCCGTAGCCGTCGGTGACGACGCCCTGGCCCAGTCCCGCGGTGTGCGCCGGCAGATTCAGGATGTTCGGGTCGCCGCCGGCGGCGGGCACCGGGTTGGCCTGCGCCGCGGCACGGCCGGCGGCGGCAGTGCCGCCCGCGACCACGGCCGCCGCGAAGGCGCCGCGGATGAAGTCGCGCCGGCCCTCCTTGGCCTCGCGGAAGACGGTGCGCACGCCCTCGGCGCCGATGAAGTTCTCGGGCGCCTTGATCAGGCGCCCGGGTGTCGATTGTTCGGTGGGGTCGTGCACGGCAGGCCTCGTTGGCGCGGGCGGGTTACTTCCGGATATAAGCAAGTATGAATATACAGGCCAGTCTTGCGTGAAACTGATCGGCTCCGTCCGTGTTTACCCTCTGCTGCAGCGCATCAGGACGACCGCGCCGGAGCGCGCCGGAGCGCGGCGGCCGCCCGTCAGCCCGCGGCGAGCCAGGGCTGCACGAAGGCGAACCACGCCCCGAGCCCGAACAGCAGCACCGAAACCGCGTACACGCGCGCCGAGCGGCGCCGCTGCACCAGGCAGGCTTGGCGAAGCGTGGGGTCCAGCGGGCACGGGGCGTGGCGCTGCTGCCATTGCGCGGCGCCGCCCAGCGCCAGCATCAGCGCGCCACCCCCGAAGATCCAGCCGCTGTGTTCGCTGAGCCAGACGATCTGCGGAAACACCGACACCAGCGACGCCAGCGCGGCACCGGCGCCCAGGGTCACCAGCAGCGCCGGAATCGCGCAGCACACCAGCGTGGAGGTGCCGGCGAACAGCGCCAGCCACGACGTGGCGGCGCTGCGGCGCTGCTCGGCCCGGCCGTCGCGGCCCGAGCCGGCCGCGTCGAGGCCGGCCACCTCAGCGCTCCTGTCGCTGGGCGCGCGTTCCGGCGCGGATCTGGGCCACCGTCTGCGCCACCGTCTCGGTGGCCACGACCTCGTAGCCGGCTTCGCGCACCTCGCCGGCCACGCGCTCGGCGTTCAGCGTCTGGCCCGGCCGCGGCTCGACGGCGACGACCTTGTTGCGCAGGTCGATGAACACAGGGCCGGTCTCGGGCATGGCCTTCAGGCGCTTCTCGATGCCCTGGGCGCAGAACGAGCAGACCATGCCGTTGACCTGCAGCTTCAGGCTCTGCGCGGCCTGCGCCAGCGCGGCGCCGGCCGGCAGCCACAGGGTGACGGCCAGCGCGACCAGGGCGCCCAGGCGGGCGGGGTTCGAGGGGCGGGTACGGGATTGCATGGGGATCTCCTTGGTGGACGAATGGGTGCGAATGGGGAAGTGAGAGGACGAAATGGGGGGGCGGATGTCAGTACGCCCACATCAGGTTGAACTGCGTGCCTTCGCGGTTGCGGCCGAGTTCGACGAACACGCCGCGGTGGATCAGCCGGAGCATGGGCGTGACCTCGTCGCGCGAGCCGGCGGTGGTGCGCGTGCGCCTGGACTCGACGATGAACCAGGGCTGCACCTGCTCGTAGTCGACCTCGTAGAACGAGAAGCCGGCGCGCACCCAGGCGGTATCGTGCCGCAGCCCGCTGCCCCGCTTGGGCTCGACGCCGGCACCGGCGTACAGGCGCGTGGTCTCGTAGTCGGCCATGACCGCGGGCGACCAGAAGCGGCGCGACCCGGCCCAGCCGTGGCCGCGCGCCTGCCCGACCGTGCCCACGAACCACAGGTTGGCCTGCGCGTGCGGCAGGTTCCAGCGGTGCACCAGGCGCGTGTAGGTCAGGCCCACCGACTCCCGTTCGTGCTTGCGGGCATGAACCCCGGCGTGCAGGACCGGCTCGTGCCAGCGCGCGGCCATCACGCCCAGGGCGTCGCGGCCTGTGAGGGCGTAGTTGACGGCGGCATCTCGCTCGCCGGCGCTGTGGAGATCGACCATCGCCATGAAGCTGCCCTCGCTGGCCATCGGCAGCGCCAGCGCGGCCGTTGAGGCGAAGAGGGTCAGCCCGGAGACGGCGGCTGCGCCCAGCCGCTGCAGTCGGCCAGACAGGACGGGATTCGACATGGTGCGACAGGCCTGGCGGCCTGGGGCTGTTGCGGGAAGGCTGCGCTGGGGGCGGCACGCGGGCGTGCCGCCGGTCAGGGCCTTCAGCCCCTGGGGGGCCTGAACAGCGAATCGAGAGCGCCCTCG
>JBILSW010000320.1:0-4389 GCA_044371895.1 Rubrivivax sp. | reverse complement strand
GCTGCCCGACGGCGCCTACAACTTCCGCGTCGTCGCCGCCCAGGGCACCCAGGTGGTGCCGGCCAGCCCGCTGATGCGCGACCGCGTCGAGGCGGTGCGCACCACCGGCAACACCCTCACGCTGGAGACCGCCTCCAGCGGCCTTGTCGCCTGGCGCGACGTGCAGGGCTTCAACTGACACCCCTATCCACCGCGAACCGCAGGACATCGCCATGAGCTTCCAGCAAGGCCTCTCCGGACTCAACGCCACCAGCAAGAACCTGCAGGTGATCGGCAACAACATCGCCAACGCCAACACCTATGGCACCAAGGTGTCGCGGGCGGAGTTCAGCGACGTGTACGCCAACGCGCTCAACGGTGCCGGCGCCAACAGCGTGGGCATCGGCACGACCGTCTCCACCGTGGCGCAGCAGTTCACGCAAGGCACCATCAAGATCACCGACAACCCCATGGACCTCGCGATCAACGGCGCCGGCTTCTTTCAGGTCTCGGCGCCCGATTCCGCCATCAGCTACACCCGCAACGGCCAGTTCAAGGTCGACCGCGAGGGCTACATCGTCAACAACGGCGGGCAGCGCCTGATGGGATACGCCACCGACGGCCTGGGCGGCGTGCTGCCCGGCGTCTCGGCGGCGCTGCAGCTGCCCACGGGCGGCATCGCGCCGGCGGCCACCACGGAGATCGGGCTCGAGTTCAACCTGGACTCACGATCGGCTGTCACCGTACCGTTTACCGGCCCGGCCATCAGCTTCGGCGACGCGCGCACCTACAACAATGCCACCTCGATGACCGTGTACGACCTGCAGGGTCGCGAGGTGGCGCTGACGTACTACTTCCAGAAGAGCGGCAACAACGCCTGGAACGTGTTCGCCACGGCCAACGGCAACACCCTGGCCGGCACCGCCGCCGCGCCGCTGCCTGTGACGACGATGACCTTCGCCGCAGACGGCAGCGCACCGACGGCGCCTGCCGCGCCCGTGACCATCGACATCCCGGCCACAACGCTGCCAGGCGGCGGCACCACCGCGGCCATCCCCGGCGTGCAGCTCAACGTGCTGTCGGCCTCCCAGTTCGGCACGTCCTTCGGCGTGACCGACGCGACGCAAGACGGCTATGCCGCCGGCCAGCTGACCGCCATCGTGGTGGAGAGCGACGGTGTGGTCACCGCGCGCTACAGCAACGGCCGCGCCCAGGCGGCGGGCCAGGTCGAGCTGGCCAACTTCCGCAACCCGCAGGGCCTGCAGCCGCTGGGCGACAACCGCTGGGCACGCACCAACGCCTCGGGCGAGGCGATCCTGGGCGTACCGGGGCAGGGCAACCTGGGTGTGCTGCAGGCTGCTGCCCTGGAGGAGAGCAACATCGACCTGACCGGCGAGCTCGTGAACATGATCGTCGCGCAACGCATCTACCAGGCCAACGCGCAGACCATCAAGACGCAGGACCAGGTGCTGCAGACCCTGGTCAACCTGAGATAGGGCCCACCCCCGGAGCGGCTGACGCCGTTCCCCCTCAACGGGGCGCCGCCAGCGGCCCGGCAGAGCCGGTTCCGCGGCGGCCGCTTGACCCGGAGCTCAAATGGATCGACTCATCTACCTCTCGATGGCCGGTGCGAAGGCGACGCTGCAGCGGCAGGACACGCTGGCCAACAACCTGGCCAATGCCTCGACGACGGGCTTCCGCGCCGAGATGCAGGCCTTCCGCGCCGTGCCGGTGCGCGGCGAGGGCGCCACGACGCGCGCCTACGTGCTGGAGAGCACCATCGGCCACGACACGCGGCCCGGCGCGATGCAGGCCACCGGGCGCAGCCTGGACGTGGCCATGCAGGGCAACGCCTGGCTGGCGGTGCAGGGCCTGGACGGCACGGAGGCCTACACCCGCGCCGGTGCGCTGGAGGTCAATGCCGAGGGCGTGATCGTCACGCCGGCGGGGCTGCCGGTGCAGGGCGACGGCGGGCCGATCACGGTGGGGCTGAACGCGAAGGTCGAGATCGCCGCCGACGGCACCATCACCAGCACCGTGGGCAACGGGCGGCCGCAGCCGGTGGGGCGGCTGAAGCTGGTCACGCCCGAGGCGCCGCTGGTGCGCGGCACCGACGGGCTGTTCCGCGCCGGCGACGGCGCCGAGCTGCCCGCCGACGCCACCGCGCGGGTGAGCAGCGGCATGCTCGAGGGCTCCAACGTGAGCCCGGTGGAGACGATGGTGGCGATGATCGCTGCGGCGCGCCAGTTTGAGCAACAGATGAAGTCGCTGCAGGGCGCAGAGCAGCGCGAACAGCAGGCAGCGCGGCTGCTGGCACCCAGCGCCGGCTGAACTGCCTGAATCGCAGCGAACTGGCCCCTCAGGGGGCCTTTTTTCCGCCCATACCCGGCCTCAAGTCGGCCGGAAGATGCGATTCATCGACAAGGCCCGAGGCGCCGCACCATGATTCGCTCGCTCTGGATCGCCAAGACCGGCATGGAAGGCCAGCAGACCAAGCTGGACGCCATCTCCAACAACCTCGCCAACGTGGGCACCAACGGCTTCAAGCGCGCTGGGGTGCAGTTCGAGGACCTGATGTACCAGAACCTGCGCGCCGCCGGATCGGCCACGACCGAGCAGACGACGCTGCCCACCGGCCTGCAGGTGGGCCTGGGCGTGCGCGCGGCCTCGGCCACGCGCAACTTTCAGCAGGGCGCCCTGCAGCAGACGGGCAACGCCTTCGACCTGGCCATCAAGGGGCAGGGCTTCTTCCAGATCGCGCTGCCCGACGGCACCACCGGCTACACGCGCGACGGCGCCTTCCAGGTCGACGCCAACGGGCAGCTCGTCACCAACGCCGGCTACGCCGTGCAGCCGGGCATCACCGTGCCGGCCAATGCCGTGGCCGTGACGGTGGCCGCCGACGGCACCGTCAGCGCCACGCTGCCCGGGCAGACGGCGCCGCAGGGCCTGGGGCAGCTCCAGCTGGCCTCGTTCGTGAACCCGGCCGGGCTCGAGAGCCGCGGCGGCAACCTGTTCGCCGAGACCGCCGCCAGCGGCGCGCCGCAGACCGGTGCGCCCACGGCCAATGGCCTTGGCGCGCTGCAGAGCGGCTTCGTCGAAGGCAGCAACGTCAACGTGGTCGAGGAACTGGTGAGCATGATCGCCACGCAGCGCGCCTACGAGCTGAACTCCAAGGCCATCCAGACCTCCGACCAGATGCTGCAGCGCCTGGGGCAGCTGTGACGCGCGCCCTCGCAAAGCTGCTGCTTGCCGCGGCCCTGCTGCCGGGTTGCGCCTACGTGGGCCCGCATGTCGACGTGGGCGACACCAAGCCCCTGGCACCGTCGCCAGAGCCCGCCGTCCTCGGGCCGGCCACGGGCGGCATCTTCAGCGCAACCGCCTACCGGCCGCTGTTCGAGGACCACCGCGCGCGCCTGGTGGGCGACACGCTCACCGTGAACATCGTCGAGCGCGTCAGCGCCACTGCCTCCAGCACGAGCACGGTGGAGAGGACCGGCGCGATGTCCGGCGGCGTCACTGCGTTGCCCGGCATCGGCCCGAATGCGCTGCGTCGCGCCACGGCCGACGCGAACCTCTCGTCCACGGCCGAGGGCAGCGGCAGCACCGAGAACCGCAACGAGTTCAGCGGCAAGATCACCGTCGTCGTGCGCCAGGTGCTGCCCAACGGCCACCTCGTCGTCACCGGCGAGAAGCAGATCGGCGTCAACCAGAACATCGACGTGCTGCGCTTCTCGGGCCAGGTCGACCCACGCGCCATCCAGCCCGGCAACAGCGTACCCAGCGCTGCCATCGCCAACGTGCGCCTGGAGCAGCGCGGCCGCGGCGCCGCCGCCGAGGCGCAGGCCATGGGCTGGCTGCAGCGCTTCTTCCTCAACGTGCTTCCGATCTGAGCCATGCGACCCGACCCCCACCCCGACCGCCTGATGCGCTGGACGCTCGTCATTGCCACGCTGGCCGCGAGCACGGCCGTGTGGTGGCCGGTGCCCGTCGGTGCCGCCGCCGTCGCGCCGCCGTCCACCCAGCGCATCAAGGAGCTGGCCGCCGTGCAGGGCGTGCGCAGCAACCAGCTGCTGGGCTACGGCCTCGTCGTGGGCCTGGACGGCACGGGCGACCAGGCCACACAGTCGCCCAACACCACGCAGAGCCTGCAGTCGCTGCTGCAGCAGCTGGGCGTCACGCTGCCGGCCGGCACCAGCCTGTCGCCGCGCAACGTGGCAGCGGTGCTGGTGACGGCGCAGCTGCCGCCGTTCGCGCAGCCGGGGCAGGCCATCGACGTCACCGTCAGCTCCATGGGCAACGCCAAGAGCCTGCGCGGGGGCACGCTGATTGCCACGCCGCTGAAGGGCGCCGACGGCCAGATCTACGCGCTGGCCCAGGGCAACCTGCTGGTCGGCGGCGCCGGCGCCA
>JBILSW010000317.1:0-4409 GCA_044371895.1 Rubrivivax sp. | reverse complement strand
CTGGCGCCCACCAGCGGCGCCATGGGCTACGGGCTGCCGGCGGCGGTGGCGGCGAGCCTGCTGCAGCCGCAGCGCTGGGTCGTCAACCTGGCCGGCGACGGCGACTTCCTGATGAACGGCCAGGAGTTGGCCACCGCCACCGGCTACGGCGCGAAGCGGCTGCTGAGCATCGTGGTCGACAACGGCACCTACGGCACGATCCGCATGCACCAGGAGCGCGAGTACCCGGCGCGCGTGAGCGGCTCCGACCTCTTCAACCCCGACTTCGCAGCGCTGGCGCGCGCCTATGGCTGGCACGGCGAGTTCGCCGCCACCACGGCCGATGCGGTGGCAGCGCTCGAGCGCTGCATCGCGGCAGCCGAGGCCCAGGGCCGCCCGGCCCAGCTGCACCTGAAGCTGCCGGCCGACGTGATCACGTCGCGCACGACGCTCGGTGCGATCCGTGAAGCGGCGCTGAAGCGCTGAGCACCCGTCCGGCCCATGAGCGCGGACACGACGTTCTGGCGACAGGCCCTCCGGCGGGCCGTCCTGCTGCTGGCGGTGGGGCTGCCCGCCCACGCCGCGCTCGTGGAGCAGGTCTTCGAGGTGCCAGTCAAGGTCACCAACGCCTACGGCCGCGTCGTCGAGCAGCCCATCGTCGTCAGCGGCTACCACGACAGCACCAGCTCGGTGCCGAGGCCCATCGCGCTCATCAACCACGGCCGGGCGGCGGACGCGGCCCAACGGGCTGCGTTCGGGCGGGCCACCGCCATCACCAACGCGCGCTGGCTCGCCGGCATGGGCTTGCTCGTCGTCGTCCCCACCCGGCTTGGGTACGGGGTGAGCGGCGGCCAGGACGTGGAGGACACCGGCCCCTGCGCGCGGAAGCGGTACCCGCCGGGCTGCGAGGCCGCAGCCGTGCAGACCCTTCAGGTGCTCGACCAGGTGCGGCAGCGGCCCGATGTGCGAGCCGACCGCGTGCTCGTGCTGGGCCAGTCGTTCGGCGGTGCCACCGCCATCGCCGTGGCGGCCAAGGGCGCGCCGGGGATCGCGGCCGCCATCAACTTTGCCGGCGGTGGCGGCAGCAATCCGCTGACCCAGCCGTGGCAGCCTTGCGACACGCCGGGGCTGCGCGACCTGTTCGCTGGCTACGGGCGCACCGCCCGCATCCCTACCCTGTGGGTGTACGCCGAGAACGACCAGTGCATGGGCCCGGTGTACCCACGGCAATGGTTCGATGCCTTCCAGGCGGCCGGCGGCGTGGGCGAGTTCGTGTTGTTCCCGCCCAATGGACAGGACGGCCACGGGCTGTTCACCCAGGATCCATCGGCTTGGCGGCCCACGGTGCTGGACTTCCTCCGCAAGCACGTTGACCCCGGGCCGGCGACGAGGGGCGCCGAGAAGCGCTGAGAGCCGGGCTCGCGGCCCGCCGCTGCGGGGCGCCCTGCACGGTCTGCGCCGGGGCCTTCAGCGTCCTCCAGGGGCGGAGGCGCTCGCGGCGGTCGCCGGGGCGGGGGGCAGCTTCCAGAGCTTGCCGCACAGGCCGCGGTACACGAAGGCACCGCCGGGCTGCACCGGCAGGCTGCCAGCAGCCTCGATGGAGACGGCCAGCTCGACGGCGTGGAAGAACACGCGCTCGGCCGGCTGTGCCAGAGGCGCACTGGCGAACGCGCCGTTGGGTATCGGACCGACCGGCCGCACCGCGCCCTGCTTGTCGATGGTCCAGAGGAAGAAGGTCTGCCCCTGGACCACCGCGGGCGGTGCGCTGACCTGCTTGAGGTCGACCACCTGCCCGCGCCGCAGGCTGGACACGATGAGTCCCGGGCGCCCCTGAGAGTCGGCGAGCACGCCGACGTAGCTCTCGGGCAGCTGGGTCTCCTGCGTCGCGCGATCTGGCCAAAGCATGGGCAGCAGGGGCGCCGACAGGTGGCCGAACAACAGCCCCAGGGCCAGCGCGCCGGCAGGGGCCGGCGACAGCCACCGACGCCACCAGGGCGGCGGCGTCACCCGGGCCGTGTGGAACAGGCGGTCGTGCAGTCGCTGCCACGATTGCGGCGGGATCGGTGCTGGCCGCTGGGCCGCCAGCACCCCGCCCAACCGGGCGTGCCATGCCCACACGGCCTGCTCGACGTCGACCCGTTGCCGCATCAAGGTCTCGAAGCGCCTGCGCGCGGGTCCCCTCAGGGTGCCCAGCGCGTAGCCTGCCGCCATGCGGTCCACCGTCTGCGGGTGCTGGTGCCAGAAGACCGTCATGCCGCCTCCATGCAGGCCCGAAGCGACAGCAGGCTGCGGCGCGTCCAGGCCTTGACGGTGCCCAGCGGGCGCCGAAGCCGGGCCGACAGCTCGCCGTGGGACAGGCCCTCGGCGTAAGCCAGCAGCAAGGCCTGGCGCGGCCCGGCCTCGAGCCGCTCCAGGCAGGCGCGCAGCTGCCGCTCGTCCTCTTCGAAGCACAGCTGCTCGAACACGCCAGGCGCATCGCTGGGCGCGTCGTGATGCAACTCGTCGCCATCGTCGGAGTGCAGCTGAAGGGGCAGCTCCGGCGGCTGCCGGCGCAGGCGGTCGATGGCCTTGTTGCGGGTCACCACACACAGCCAAGCGAAGCTGCGCACGGCCGGCGCGCGCGGGGTCGAGTCGCCGTGCCACAGCCCCGCGAACACATCGTGCACGACGTCCTCGGCGGCGCCACGGTCGCGCAGCACGCGGTCCGCGGTCGTCAGCAGCACGCCGGCAGTGAGTTCGTACAAGGCCTCGAAGGCGCGGCGGTCCCCCTGGCCCACGCGCGCCAGCAGGGTTTCGATCTCTTCACGTCGGGCCATGGGGCGATTGTCCGCGCAATGTGGGCCGTCTAGCACGTGGCGGGTCCCTCAGCGTGGCAGTTCGTGCAGGCGCACGGCGCCGTCGCCCACCTCGCTGAAGCGCTGACGGATCTCGTCGAAGCTCTTCACACGGACGCGCTCGAAGTCGCCCCAGCGCAGCGGCGGCGGCAGGTCGCCATAGACCTCCGTGGGGGCGTGCAGGCAGGCATAGGAGGCCGCCGGGTTCAGCACGAACCGCGCGGCGCCGGGCACCCGCAGGCGCTTGCCAGCCTCGATGCGGGGATCGGTTGCGAAGCGGTTGGGGAAGATGCGGACGATCTCCTGTGTCACCGGGTCCTGGGTGTAGCAGTAAACGTAGCCGGCGACAGTGCTGGTCACGTTCAGCTGCAGGCTGCCTCGTTCGACGGCACTGGACAGCTGCAGCGCTCGCGAAGCCCCGGTGGCCGGGGCCTGCGCGGCGACACGTGCCGCCACGGCGGTGGCCGCCGCGCCGCGACCCTGCCCCCCGCGGGGAACTTTGCGCGCGACGAAGGCATGGAAGAACTCGAGGTCCACCGCACCCTCGGGCGGCAGTCCCAGGGCCCGCCGGTAGGTGCGCAGCGCGGCCGTGAACGCAGGGCCAGCCTCGCCGTCCACCGGGCCGTCGTAGTAGCGGCGCTCGCGCATGCGCTCCTGCAAGTGGCGCACGCGTTCGCTGCCTTCCATGGCGAGGAACCAGTCCTCGACCTCGCGACGCACCTCGGGGTCGTCGTCGGCGACCTGCAGACACTGCCAGTAGGGCAGCCGCAGCAGCTTGCCGATCAGCTCGACGGCCGCCAGCTCGACCATGTTGCGCGCCGCCTGGGACGGACCTTCGGAGCGCGACGCGGAAAACGAGAACACCACGTCGAGGCCGGGATTGCGCAGCTGCGCCTGCCCGTCCCCGGCGCTCGAATCGCGGCTGGCCAGCACGGTGAGGTTCTTCGACGACACGCCCGCGAGCAGCGTCATCGATTCGGTGTCCACCAGCGCCGCATCGAAGCCCAGCACCGCAAAGCGCGTCTCGCTGCCCAGCCGGAACCCCAACAGGCGCTCGGGCAGGCTCAGGCCGATCGAGCCGCCGCGCTTGTCCACGCTGTCGTCGAGCTGGCTGACCGTGCCGCGCAGGGCGTACCGCGGCACCACGGCAAACGCCGTCTGGCGTTGCGCCTGCTGCAGAAGCTGAGCCAGGTTCTGCTGGTCGCTGCCGAACACCGACAGCCTCACGGCCCGGGAGCGGCGGGTCATGTCGGAGATGGCCGAGGTCATCATGTCGCGGGCCGAGATCGGCACGCGCTGGGTGGCGTCGCGCATCTCCTCCATCATCAGGGTCACGTCGCGCACGCCGGTGTCGTGCAGCAGTTCGTCCATGCAGCGCAGCGCGGGCGTGAAGTTCGTCACCGCACGCGCGCTGCGGTCGACCGGGTTGAGCCGGGCACGCACCTCGGCACTGGCTTGCGCGTTGGGCTGTGTGCCGCAGGCGCTCAGCAGCATGCAGGCGGCCAGCAGGGCGGATGCGGCAGGGCCGCAGGTTCGGTGCGCGGGCTTCATGGCGATACCTCGGCGTCCTGTTCGTGGGGTTGGGCGGGTCCGGTC
>JBILSW010000316.1:0-4433 GCA_044371895.1 Rubrivivax sp. | reverse complement strand
CGGCGCCGCCGGCTGCGGCCTGGCCGCTGCGCACGCGCGCCGCCAGCTGCGTCAGCGCCACCGGCTCGGGCTCGGGCTTGCCGTCGACCCTGATGCGCAGCCGCTCGTCGGTGCCCACGATGACCTCGATCACCGCCGGCGGCCGCTGCTGGCTCTTGCCGACGCTGGGCAGGTCGACCACGCCCGTGGTGATGAGTGGTGCCGTGACCATGAAGATGATCAGCAGCACCAGCATGACGTCGATGAACGGGACCATGTTGATCTCGTTCATCGCGCGGCGGCGGCGCGTGCCTCGGGAGACGAAGGCCGGCATGGCGCGCGTCCCGTTCAGCGGATCTGCGTCGTCGCGGCCATCGCAGCCGCCGCGGCGCCGCCGCCGCCGGCATTGCGCTGCAGGATGTTGGAGAACTCCTCGATGAAGGTCTCCATCTGCGTGGCGATGCGGTCGATGTCGCGCGCGAAACGGTTGTAGGCCACCACCGCCGGGATGGCCGCGAACAGGCCGATGGCTGTGGCCACCAGCGCCTCGGCGATGCCCGGGGCCACGCTGGCCAGCGTCACCTGCTGCAGGTTCGACAGCCCGACGAAGGCGTGCATGATCCCCCACACGGTGCCGAACAGGCCCACGTACGGGCTCACGCTGGCCACGCTGGCCAGGAAGCTGAGGTTGCTCTCGACCACGTCGAGCTCGCGCTGGAAGCTCGCGCGCATGGCGCGGCGGGCGCCGTCGAGCTGCGCGCCGGCATCGAGCCGCTTCTCGCGCAGCTTCAGGAACTCGCGCATGCCGCTGGCGAAGATGCGCTCCATCGGCGCGCTGACGGTCTTCTGGCCGACGGCGGTGTTCAGCTCGGTGAGGCTGCGGCCGCTCCAGAACTCGCGCTCGAACTCCTCGTTGACGCGGCGCACGCGCTTCAGCCCGAAGAGCTTGCTGAAGATCACCGTCCAGCTAGCCAACGAGGTGAGCAGCAGGCCGGCCATCACCAGCTGCACCACCAGGCTGGCCTGCAGCACGAGGGCGGTGATGGACAGATCGACGTTGTTCATGGATGAGGCACGGGCAGGGGCGTGGTGGGGTCGAGCGCCAGCTGGACGACGCTGGGAATGCGGCAGGGGCGCAAGGTTCCCTGGTCGACGCAGCCGATGCGGATGTCGCCTGCGGCCAGCAGCGTGCCGCCGCGCCAGGCCTGCTGGCGCAGCCGCAGCGAGGCGCTGCCGCGCGCGAGCACGGCCACGGTGACCTCGATCGCGTCGTCCAGCCGCGCTGGGGCGTGGTAGCGCACGGCCGTGTCGGCCACAACGAAGATCGTGCCTTCGCGCTCGCGCAGGGCCTGCTGGTGCACGCCCAGGCTGCGCAGCCACTCGGTGCGGGCGCGCTCGAAGAACTTCAGGTAGTTCGCGTAGAAGACGATGCCGCCGGCGTCGGTGTCTTCCCAGTAGGCCCGCAGGGGCCACCGGAACAGCACGCGGTCGGCGTCGGCACTCGGCAGGGCGGGCACGGGCATGGGCGAGCCATGATAGCCGCCGCCCGGCCTCTTCACCGGGCCGGCCGGCGGTTGCTCAGGGCTTGCCGAGCACGCGCCGGTACACCGGCCCCCACAGCGGGTGACCGGCCTCGGAGCGGTCGAGCGAGAAGCCCGGGTCGGCGGCCCGGGCGGCACGGAAGGCGTCCTCGCAGGTGACGATGCGCTCGCTGGTGCAGGCGATGAAGGCCAGCAGCTTGTGCGCGCTGGCGCGGTCGCGCGGGCTGGTCAGGCCGCCCGTCAGGGCGCGCAGCAGCGCCGCCTCGGCCTGCGGGTACTGGCCCTCGTCGTAGGCGCGCAGGCCCTCGACCAGCGCGCGTTCGGCGGGCCGCTCCATCAGCTCGGACAGGCCCGAGGGCTGCGGCGGCGGGCTGGTGCAGGCGGCCATCAGCAGCGCCAGGGCGGCGACCGGGGCGAGGCGGGCCGGGGCGACCGGCAGCAGACGTCGTCTCATGGGTTGAAGCGGTGGCGCAGCACCGTGGTGGCGTCGGACTCGACCTGCACCGTGGCCCTGAAGGGCGGGAAGTCGGCATTGCGCACCACCACCTGGTGGGCGCCCGGGCTCAGCTGCAGGCGGTTAAGGGGCGGCGCCACGCCGACCACTCGGCCGTCGATCTCGACCTCGCCCCAGGGGCTGATGGCGAGCTGCAGCGTGCCGGGTGCGGGGGCGGGCGCCTCGGGCGCGGCCGCGGGTGCGGTGGCGGCCGGGTTGGCGCGCACTGGTGTCGGGGCCGCGCGGCTGCCGGCGGCCCGGGCGGGTGCCTGTGTTGCGGCGGGCGTGGGCGACGGCCTGGCCTCGTCGCCCGGCGTGGGTGCACCAGCGCGCGCGTCGGCCAGTGCCGAAGGCGACACGTTGGGCGCCGGCGCCGGCGCCGGCGCAGCCGGCGCGGTGGCCAGGCCCTCCGCGGGCGGCGCACGCCGCGACGCGCCCACCGCCACGGCCAGCACCGCCGCGCCGGCCAGGGCGCCGCCGGCCCACAGCCAGCGGCGGCGCGCCGGCGCGGCGGCGTCGCGCGGGCGCGGACGAGCCTGCGGTGTTGCCACGGCGGCGTCGGACTCGTGCGCGGCCAGCCAGCTCCGCAGTTCCATGGCCAGGGCCAGGGCGCTGAGATACCGCTGCTCGGGTTGGCGTGCCATGGCCTTGGCAGCGATCAGCGACAACGCCTTGGGCACCTCGGGCCTCAACTCGTGAGCCGGCGCGGGGTGGTGCGTGAGGATGGCGGTGCTGATCTGCTCGACCGAGTCGCCCGCGAACGCGCGGCGGCCGGCCAGCAGTTCGTAGAACACCACGCCCAGCGCGTGGATGTCGGTGCGGGCGTCGGGCTCGCGGCCCTCGAGCTGTTCGGGCGCCAGGTAGTGCGGCGATCCCATCACGAAGCCCTGCAGGTACGACTGCGGCCGGCCGTGCGTCACGCGGGCGATGCCGAAGTCCAGCACCTTGGGCTTGTCGCGCCGGCACAGGAAGATGTTGGCCGGCTTGATGTCGCAGTGGATGACGCCGCGCGCGTGCGCGTAGGCCAGCGCATCGGCCACGCGGCGCACCAGCAGCGCCGACTGCGCGGGCGTGGGCTGCCAGCCCGCCGCCAGCGCCTGCCGCAGGTCGCGGCCGTGCAGCCGCTCCATCGCGATGTACACGCCATGGGCGGACAACCCGGCGTCGTGGATGGTGACGATGTGCGGGTGGCTGAGACTGGCGACGGCGCGCGCCTCGTTCAGGAACAGGCCGTCCAGCGCCACGCGCTCGCGCGGGTCGGACTGGAACTGCAGCGTCTTCACCGCCACCACGCGCGACAGCAGCGGGTCCCAGGCCTCGTGCACCTGGCCCAGGCCGCCGCTGCCCAGCGGCCCCTTCAGCGCATAGCGCCCGATCTGGGCCGTGGTGGGACGCAGCGCTGCCGGCAGCTGGGCCCCGAGATCCGGGGGCGCGGGCTGGCTGTCCAGCAGCCCGGAGTCAGGGGGCAGCGCGTACGGCTCGGCCAGCAGCGGTCCGGCGGCCTTGCGGGTACCGGGCCGGGCGTCGTCAGCCCCCGCTGGCAGCGATGCCACGGTGGATGCGAATGCGTCGTCCGCGTCGTCGGCGGGGCCGGCGGGCGGCCGCTGGAACAGGTTGATGCCCACGTTGCTCGCGACTGTAGGCGCCTGCATGGGCCGCGAAGGCCGGGAAAAGCGCTGGCAATCCCCGCAATACGCCACCGAACGCGGCCGATGGCGAACGGCCGTGTCGGTAGTGAGCGGCTGCTTCAGCGCGCGTCAGCCGAGCTCGCGCGCCAGCCGCGCCAGCGCCGCGTCGAGCTGCTCCAGGCTGCTGGCGAACGACAGCCTGGCGTAGCGCTCGGCGGCGTGCGGGCCGAAGTCGCGGCCCGGCGTGAGGGCCACGTGGGCCTCGGTCATCAGGCGCTGGCAGAAGTCCCAGCTGCTGCGGTCGTGCCGCGTGCAGTCGAACCAGGCGTAGAAGGCGCCGTCGGGCACCACGGGCACGGGCAGGCCCAGCGCCTCGAGCGCCGGCACGACGTGGTCGCGGCGGCGCTTGAACTCGCCGCGGCGGCGCTCGAATTCGGCCAGAGAGGCCGGCTCGAAGCAGGCCAGCGCCGCGTGCTGCGCCAGCGTGCTCGGGCAGATGTAGAGGTTCTGCGCCAGCCGCTCCACCGGCCCCACCAGCCAGGGCGGCAGCACCAGCCAGCCCAGGCGCCAGCCGGTCATGCCGAAGTACTTGCTGAAGCTGTTGATGCTGACGAGGTGGTCGGCCAGCCCCGCGCCCGGCAGCGCCAGCGCGGTCTGCCCGAAGCGCTCGTCGTAGCTCAGGCCCAGGTAGATCTCGTCGACCAGCGTGATGCCGCCGCGCGCCGCCACGGCCTGCGCGATGGCGGCCATTTCGGCCGGTGCGACCGAGGTGCCCGTGGGGTTGCCCGGGCT
>JBILSW010000314.1:0-4435 GCA_044371895.1 Rubrivivax sp. | reverse complement strand
CATGTGGCAGCCGATCGCGCAGGCCGACAGGCGGATCCGCTCGGCCAGGGTGAGCGCCGACTCCGGCAGCCGCTCGAGCAGCGCGAAGGCCGGCTGCGCCTGCTGCAGCGCCTGCGCCGCCTGGCCGCGGTTGGCCAGCATGTCCACGTGCAGGCGCAGAGCGCGCAGGCGCTCCGCGTCATCGGCAGCCAGCCCGGCCAGCGCGGCGGCGCGCGCCAGCGACTCCTCGCCGAGGTCGGCGCGCACGCAGGCGTCGACCTCGGCGCACAGCGCATCGAAGCGCGCCGCGTGGTCACTGCAGCGGCCGAAGGCCTCGGCCGCGCGGCCGCAGAACACGGCCTCCTCGCGGTGGCGGCCGGCCGCCGCCGCGGCCTGCGCGGCGGCGCGCCAGGCCCGGCCGGCCTCGGCGCTGGCGCCAGCCCGCTCCCAGTGCTCCGCCAGCCGCGCGGGTGCGGCACCGCACGCCGCAAGCCGGCCGGCGATGCGCCGGTGCAGTTCGCGCGCAACTGGCGACGGCACGCCGCGGCGCACGGCGTCGAGCACGAGGTCGTGCGCGAAGCTGCCGTCCTCTCGCAGCACCTGGGCCAGCACGAGCTCGTTCCAGGCGTCGGCCAGATCCAACAGACCGCGGCCGGCCACGGCCTCGGCCAGCGGCAGGTCGAAGTCGGCGCCGGCCAGCGCGGCCAGCCGGGCCAGGGCCAGCGCCGGAGCGCCCAGGCGCTGCAACCGCCGCTCGATGAGCGCCTCCACGCTGGCCGAGGCCGGCAGGCGGCCCCCGGCCACGTCGGCGCGCTGCAGCTGCTTGAGCGTCTCCAGTACGAACAGCGGGTTGCCGCCGGTGTGGCGGTGCAGGCGCGGGGCCCAGGCCTCGGCATCCAGGCCCAGGCCGAGGCTGCCCACCAGCGCAGCCACGCCAGGCTCGTCCAGCGGCTGCAAACGCAGGCGCTGCAGCCGCGCGGTCTCGGCCAAGCCATTGAGCAGCGCGTCGACGCGGGCACTGGCGCCGCCGGGCTCGGCCGGCCGCTGCGCGAGCAGCCAGCAGACGCCGGCCAGACGCTCGTCGCCGATCAGGGCCTGGAGCAGCTCGAGGCTGGCATCGTCGGCGAAGTGCAGGTCGTCGACTGCCACCACGCGCAGGCCCAGGCGCTGCCACAGCGTGCGCAGCGTCTCCAGCAGGGCCAGGCGCGGACCTTCGGGCGCCAGCACGGCCACCGCAGGGCCCGGCGACAAAAGCGCCGAGGCGGCCGTGGCGACGCCCGGCAGCAGCGGCGACAAGACCTGCAGGGCATGCGCAGGCGCGGCCTCGGCGTGGTCGGCCAGCAGCCGGCGCAGCAGGCGCGCCAGCGTGGCAAAGGGCACAGCGGCGTCGCCCGACTGCGCCTTGACACCGGCCGCGCCGGCACGGCCCAGCAGCACATCATCGATCAGTCGCGACTTGCCCAAGCCGGCTTCGCCCAGCAGCAGGCAGGCCGCGCCGCCGTCCAGCGCCTGACGCAGCTGCGCCTGCTCCGCATCGCGGCCCACGAGGCGGGGCGGGCGCAGTAGCGAGACGGGCAGCTCAGACGCCGTCTTGGCCAGCACCTCGGGCGCTGGGGCACCGGTCTGCGCCAGCACCTGGCGCCGCAGCGCCTGGGTGGCCGGGCTGGGCGGTGCGCCGTGCTGGCGCCGCAGCAACTCATCGAGCGCGTCGAGCTCGACCAGCGCGCGGGCGCGGTCCTGGCGCAGGTAGTGAACGCGCGCCAGCGCGCGCCGTGGCTGCTCGGCCGTCGGGTCCAGCGCCACGCACTCGGTGGCGCGGGCCAGGGCGTCGTCCAGGCGGGCCTCGGCCTCGGCCTCGGCCAGCGCACGCTCCAGCGCCTCGCGCCGCGGCTGCTGCCAGGTTTGGCGGGCGCCGTGAAGCCAGGCGGCCAACTCGTCGTCGGCGGGCTCGGGCAGTTCGGGCAGCAGCGGTTCGTCGGCCAACCGCTGCACGCGCAGGTCGGCGGCCAGCACCAGCGTGTCGCCGCCGTCGATCCAGGTACGGCCGGCCTGGGTCTTCAGGCGCAGCAGGCGCTGGCGCAGGTTGCCGCGCGCCCGCGCGGTGTCGGTCTCGGGCCACAGCCGGCGGGCCAGCGATTCGCGCGGCTGCGGGCCGTCGAGCACGAGCCGCGCCGCGATGAGCTGCGCCAGGGGATCCAGCGCCAGTTCCTCACCGCCGGGCGTACGCAAGCGTACCTGGCGGCCCAGCATCAGCATCCAGTCGCTCGAAGAGGCTCCGTCCATGACTCCCAATGGTGCCGCAGCAGCGTCACGGCAGCGTCACAAGGGGTGCCCGGCAGCGCGGGGAGCACCGTTCAGCGCAGCGTGATCGGGATCGTCACCGGGCCGTCGTTGACCAGGTGCACCTGCATCTCGGCGCCGAACTCGCCCGCCTGCACGACGCCCAGGCGCTGGCGCACCTGCTGCAGCACGGCCTCGTACAGCGCACGGCCCTGCGCCGGCGGCGCGGCACCGGCGAAGCCGGGGCGGTTGCCGCCGCTCAAGTCGGCGGCCAGCGTGAACTGGCTCACCACGAGCAGCGCGCCGCCCACGTCCTGCACGCTGAGGTTCATCTTGCCGGCGCTGTCGGCGAAGATGCGCAGCTTCACGAGCTTGTCCACGAGCTTCACCGCCGTGGCTTCGGTGTCGGCGGGCTCGGCGCAGACCAGCACCAGGAGCCCGGGGCCGATGGCGCCGGTGACTCGGCCCGACACCTCCACGCGCGCCTCGCGCACGCGCTGGACGAGGGCGATCATGCCGTGTCCTGGGGGTCGTCGAAGTGGGCCTCGACGTCCATCGGCAGCAGCTGGATGGTCGCGCGCAGTCCGGGCACGGCGGTCATCAGGGCGCGCTCGACCTCGCCGCGCAGCGCGGCGGCGTGGGCCAGGGTCCAGTCGGCGGGCATGTGCAGGTGCAGGTCGACGAAGCGGCGCGCGCCCGCCCGGCGCGTGATCACGTGGTCGAAGCGCAAGGGCTGCCCGGCATAGCCGGCGAGCACGGCCTCGATGCGCGAGAGCATCTCGGGCTCCACGGCCTGGTCGAGCAGGCCATCGGCCGAGCGGCGCAGCAGATGCCAGCCCTCGCGCAGGATGTTCAGCGCCACCAGCATGGCCAGCACCGGGTCGAGCCACAGCCAGCCGGTGAGCATCACGCCCACCAGCCCGGCCACCACGCCGGCACTGGTGACGACGTCGGTGAACAGGTGCCGCGCGTCGGCCTCCAGGGCCACGGAGTGCACCTCGCGCGCCTTCCTGAGCATGCTCCAGGCCAGGCCGCCGTTGAGGGCGCTGCTCAGCACCGCCAGCGCGATGCCCAGGCCCACCTGCTCCACCGGCTGGGGGTCGAACAGGCGGTGTCCGGCCTCGTAGAGGATGGCCAGCGCCGCGCCCAGGATGAGCACGCCCTCGAAGCCGCTGCTGAAGTACTCGGCCTTGTGGTGGCCCCAAGGGTGCTCGTCGTCCGGCGGGCGCGCGGCCACGGCCACCATCCACAGCGCGAACATCGCGCCGGCCAGGTTCACCAGGCTCTCCAGCGCGTCGGACAGCAGGCTCACGCTGCCCGTGGCCGCCCAGGCGCCGCCCTTCAGCGCGATGGTGGCCAAGGCCACCGCCACCGAGAGCTTGAGGTAGGTGCCGACCTGCATCGGCGTGTCCGCGTCTTCAGGCCGACAGCGTGACGCGCGCGAACTTGCGCTTGCCCACCTGCACCACCACCGTGCCGGCACCGAGCTTCAGCGCCTTGTCGGAGACGACGCCCCCGTCGATGCGCACGCCGCCCTGCTCGACCATGCGCAGGCCCTCGCTGGTGCTGGGCACCAGGCCCGCGGCCTTGAGCAGCGCGCCGATGGGCATGGGCGCGCCGGCCAGCGCCACCTCGGGCACCTCGTCGGGGATGCCGCCGGCGGCGCGGCGCTGGAAGTCGGCCTCGGCCTCTTCGGCCGCGCGAGCCGAGTGGAAGCGCGCGGTGATCTCCCGGGCCAGCAGCACCTTTGCGTCCTTGGGGTTGCGGCCGCCGGCCACCTCGCGCCTCAGCGCCGCGATCGCGGCCTCGGGGCGGAAGCTCAGCAGCGTGAACCACTTCCACATCTGATCGTCCGAGATGCTCAGCACCTTGGCGAACATGGTGTTGGGCTCCTCGGTGATGCCGATGTAGTTGTTCTTGCTCTTCGACATCTTCTCGACGCCGTCCAGGCCCTCGAGCAGCGGCATCGTCAGGATGCACTGCGGCTCCTGCCCGTACTCCTGCTGCAGCGCGCGGCCCACCAGCAGGTTGAACTTCTGGTCGGTGCCGCCGAGCTCAAGGTCGGACCGCAGTGCCACCGAGTCGTAGCCCTGCATCAGCGGGTACAGCAACTCGTGGATGCTGATCGGCGTGCCGGCCTTGTAGCGCTTGGTGAAGTCGTCACGCTCGAGCATGC
>JBILSW010000312.1:0-4471 GCA_044371895.1 Rubrivivax sp. | reverse complement strand
CCAAGGACTGGTTTCTCGGCAATTTCTAGCAAGAGAGGGCTCGATGCTGATCGCTCGTCCGACACCACCACCCCCGTTCGCACTGAGCTTGTCGAAGTGCCCGCCTGGGCTCCCTTCGACAGGCTCAGGGCGATCGGAGGAACAGGCTCAGCCCGAACGGTGGCGGTACCCGGGCGTCCGACCATCACAAGAAGCCCGGTTCTCCTTCCTCACACCGGCAACTGCAACTTTCCTCAGGAGGCTCACATGCCCATCGAGATGATCGACGAGTTCGAACAAGGCACCCAGATCAAGGTGATCGGCGTCGGCGGCGGCGGCGGCAACGCCGTCGAGCACATGATTTCGCAAGGCGTGCAGGGCGTGGAGTTCATCTGCGCCAACACCGACGCACAGGCCCTGCACCGCAGCAGTGCCGGCACGCTGGTGCAGCTGGGCAAGACGGGCCTGGGCGCCGGCAGCAAGCCCGAGATGGGGCGCGTGGCGGCCGAGGAGGCCGAGTCGCGCATCCGCGAGGCCATCGCCGGGGCGCACATGCTGTTCATCACCGCCGGCATGGGCGGCGGCACGGGCACGGGCGCGGCGCCGGTTATCGCGCGCGTGGCCAAGGACATGGGCATCCTCACGGTGGGCGTGGTCACCAAACCCTTCGAGTTCGAGGGCAAGCGCCGCGGCAAGCAGGCCGACGACGGCGTGGCCGAGCTCGAGGCCAACGTCGACAGCCTCATCGTCGTGCTCAACGAGAAGCTGCTCGAGGTGATGGGCGACGACGTCACGCAGGAGCAGGCCTTCGCGCACGGGAATGACGTGCTGAAGAACGCCGTGGGCGGCATCAGCGACATCATCCACATCCCCGGCCTCGTGAACGTGGACTTCGAGGATGTGAAGACGGTGATGAGCGAGCCCGGCAAGGCAATGATGGGCACGGCCGTGGCCGGCGGCCCTGACCGCGCCACCAAGGCGGCCGAGGCCGCGGTGGCCTGCCCGCTGCTGGAGGGCATCGACCTGAGCGGTGCGCGCGGCGTGCTTGTGCTGATCGCGGCGAGCAAGGCCACCTTCAAGCTGGCCGAGAGCCGCAACGCGATGAACGCCATCAAGCGTTACTCGGCCGAGGACGCGCACGTGATCTTCGGCACCGCGTACGACGAGAGCCTGGGCGACCAGCTGCGCGTGACGGTGATCGCCACGGGCCTGAGCAGCGCCAGGGCGCGCGGCGTGCAGACGCCGCCGCCGATGACGCTGGTGCATGCGCCCCACCCGGCGCCGCAGCACCAGCCGCAGGCGCTGCCGCGCACCGGCACCGACAACCTGCCGGTGCTGAACACGCCGCTGGCCCCGGCCGCACCGGCAGCGGCCACCCTGAGCGCCGGCAGCGCCGGCCTGGGCGGCGTGCAGGCGGCGCCGCCGGCGCACAGCTACGAGGGCCTGAACACCCCCAGCGTGTGGCGCGCCAACCGCACGCACGCGGCAGCCAAGGTGGACGCGCTGGTCAACAACGGCATGGACGAGATCGAGATTCCGGCGTTCCTGCGCAAGCAGGCGGACTGACGCCGGCGGAAGCCCATGCACAAAGGCGGCCTGCGGGCCGCCTTTGTGCTGGGAGGGCGCCACGGCAGAATCGCCACTCAACGCAGCCATCGGCTGTCCGAGCACGATCCCTCATGGACGATGGTGTCCCGCCGCTGACCCATGCCCCCATCCAAGGATGCTTACGACCCTCCGCTCACGCCACCCAGCCTGGGCGTTAAGGAAGAACAGGTCGAGTACGGCTTCATCGGCAAGCTCCGGGCCCTGAAGTACGAGTACCGGCCTGACATCCGCGACCGTGCCAGCCTGCAACGCAACTTCCGCAAGAAGTTCGAGGCGCTGAACCGCGTGAACCTGTCCGATGGCGAGTTCGCCCGCCTGCTGGACGAGATCGTCACGCCCGATGTCTACACCGCCGCCCGCACGCTGCGCGAGCGCAACGCCTTCACGCGCGACGACGGCACCCCGCTGAACTACACGCTGGTCAACATCAAGGACTGGTGCAAGAACAGCTTCGAGGTGGTGAACCAGCTGCGCATCAACACCGACAACAGCCATCACCGCTACGACGTTCTCATCCTCATCAACGGCGTGCCCTGCGTGCAGGTGGAGCTGAAGACGCTGGGCATCAGCCCACGCCGGGCGATGGAGCAGATCGTCGAGTACAAGAACGACCCCGGCAACGGCTACGGCAAGACGCTGCTGTGCTTTTTGCAGTTGTTCATCGTGAGCAACCGCACCGACACCTGGTACTTCGCCAACAACAACGCGCGGCACTTTGCGTTTAACGCCGACGAGCGCTTCCTGCCCATCTACCAGTACGCCGACGAGGCCAACAAGAAGATCACCCACCTCGACAGCTTTGCCGAGACCTTCCTGGCCAAGTGCACGCTGGGTGAAGCCATCAGCCGCTACATGGTGCTGGTGGCCAGCGAGCAGAAGCTGCTGATGATGCGGCCGTACCAGATGTACGCGGTGAAGGCCATCGTCGACTGCATCCACCAGAACTGCGGCAACGGCTACATCTGGCACACCACCGGCAGCGGCAAGACGCTCACGTCCTTCAAGGCATCCACCCTGCTGAAGGACAACCCCGACATCGAGAAGTGCCTGTTCGTGGTGGACCGCAAGGACCTGGACCGCCAGACCCGGGAAGAGTTCAACCGCTTTCAGGAAGGCTGCGTCGAGGAGAACACCAACACCGCCGCGCTGGTGCGGCGCCTGCTGTCTGACGACTACGCCGACAAGGTGATCGTCACCACCATCCAGAAGCTCGGGCTGGCGCTGGACGAAGGCAGCAAGCGCAACAAGCAGCGCAGCAAGAGCGGCCAGGCCACCTACAAAGAACTGCTGTCTCCTCTGAGCAGCAACCGCATGGCCATCATCTTCGACGAGTGCCACCGCTCGCAGTTCGGCGACAACCACGAGGCCATCAAGACCTTCTTCCCCAAGGCCCAGCTCTTTGGCTTTACCGGCACGCCCATCTTCGAGAAGAACGCCAGCGCCAAGCAGTTTGAAGGCGAAGAAGGACAGTACCGGACGACGGAAGACCTGTTCCAGAAGCAACTGCACGCGTACACGATCACCCACGCGATCGAAGACGCCAACGTGCTGCGCTTCCACGTGGACTACTACAAGCCCGAAGGCAAGAACCCGCCCAAGCCCGGCGAAGCGCTGGCCAAGCGCGCGGTGATCGAGGCCATCCTGGCCAAGCACGACGTGGCAACGGCGGGGCGCCGCTTCAATGCGCTGCTGGCCACCGCCAGCATCAACGACGCCATCGAGTACCACGGCCTGTTTGCCGAGGTGCAGAAGGCTCGCCAGGAAGCCGACCCCAGCTTCCAGCCGCTGCATGTGGCCTGCGTGTTTTCGCCGCCCGCCGAGGGCAACGCCGATGTGAAGCAGCTGCAGCAAGACCTGCAACAGGAGAAGGCCGACAACGAGGTCGAGCCCGACCAGAAGAAGGCGGCGCTCACGGCCATCCTGGCCGACTACAACGCGCGCTACGGCACCCAGCACCGCATCGCCGAGTTCGACCTGTACTACCAGGACGTGCAGAAGCGGATTAAGGACCAGCAGTGGCCCAACGCCGACTTCCCGCGCGCCAAGAAGATCGATATCACCATCGTGGTGGACATGCTGCTCACGGGCTTTGACAGCAAGTACCTGAACACGCTGTACGTCGACAAGAACCTCAAGCACCACGGGCTGATCCAGGCCTTCTCGCGCACGAACCGCGTGCTCAACGGCAGCAAGCCTCACGGCAAGATCCTTGACTTCCGCCAGCAGCAGGCCCAGGTGGACGAGGCCATTGCGCTGTTCTCGGGCGAGAAGTCAGACACCAAGGCGCGCGAGATCTGGCTGGTGGACAAGGCGCCGGTGGTCATCGAGAAGCTCGACGCAGCCGTGCGCAAGCTGGCGGACTTCATGCAGTCGCAAGGCCTGGCCTGCGAGCCTGAGGCGGTGCCGCAGCTCAAGGGCGACGACGCGCGCGCTGCGTTCGTGAAGGCCTTCAAGGAAGTGCAGCGCCTGAAGACCCAGCTGGACCAGTACACCGACCTCACGGCCGACAACACGGCCGCCATCGACGCCATCTTGCCGCTCGAAGAGTTGCAAGGCTTCCGCGGGGTGTACCTGGACACGGCCAAACGCCTGAAAGAACAGCAAGGCAAAGGCGGCACCGGGGGCGAGGGCACCCGCACGGACGAGGTGGACCAGCTCGACTTCGAGTTCGTGCTGTTCGCCAGCGCCGTGATCGACTACGACTACATCATGGGCCTGATGGCGCGCTTCTCGCAGCAGGCGCCTGCAGGCAAGCAGCGCATGACGAAGGACGAGCTGATCGGCCTCATCCAGGCCGATGCCAGGTTCATGGACGAGCGCGAAGACATCGCGGCCTACATCCACACGCTGCAAGCGGGCGGCGGCCTGAGCGAAGACGCCATCC
>JBILSW010000311.1:0-4486 GCA_044371895.1 Rubrivivax sp. | reverse complement strand
GGAGCAGTACTGGCGCGACAACCGCCTGAACATGATCCACGAGGGCACGCACGGCATCCAGGCGCTCGACCTGCTGGGCCGCAAGGTGGTGATGGACGGCGGCGCAGGCCTGAAGCTGCTGGCCACGCGCATCGCCTCCACGCTCGAGCGCGCCGGGCATGCCGAGGGCCTGGCCGAGCCGGCCAACCGCCTAGCCGCGGCGCTGCAGAAGCTGGGTGCGGCTACCAAGGCAGCCTGGGCCACGGGCGTGCCCGAGGAGGCGCTGGCTAACGCCGTGCCCTACCTGCAGGCCTTCGGCCACGTGGTGCTGGCCTGGCTGTGGCTGGACGTGGCCCTGGCCGCGCGCGGCCACGCCCGCGAGGACGGCACCCGGGCCGCGATGCGCTTCTTCTTCGCGCACGAACTGCCCAAGGTCGACGCCTGGCTGGCCGTGGTGGCCAGCCGCGACGACACCGCGCGCAGCATGCGCGACGAGTGGTTCTGACGCCCGCCGCCCGGCCGCCATGAGCAACGACGCGCTCGACAAGCTGATCTGGGTGCTGATCTACGGCGGCCTTCTCGCGCTGTGCCTGGGCCTGTTCGTGCTGCGCACCGACGCCGGCCTGGGCTGGGGCTTCGTCATCGGCGGCGGCGCGGTCGCTGCCGTGGGCGCGGCCCTGGTGGTGGTGCGCGCGCGGCGCGGTCCCGGCCCCTGAACACTTCCCCTCGACACCCTGCACCGGAGACATCGCCATGGGCACGCCCGTTCAACAGTTGTTCGACCTCACCGGCCAGGTGGCCCTCGTCACCGGCGGCTCGCGCGGCCTGGGCCTGCAGATGGCCGAGGCGCTGGGCGAGGCCGGCGCGAAGATCATGCTCACCAGCCGCAAGGCGGCCGACCTCGAGGAGGCCGCCGCCGACCTGGCCGCCCGCGGCATCGACGCGCGCTGGATCGCCGCCGACGCTTCTCGGCCCGAGGACGTGCAGCGCGTGGTCAGCGAGACCATGCAGCGCCTGGGCCGCATCGACATCCTCGTCAACAACGCCGGCGCCACCTGGGGCGCTCCGGCCGAGGACTACCCGCTGGAAGCCTGGGACAAGGTGATGAACCTCAACATCCGCAGCCTGTTCCTGTTCGCGCAGGCCGTCGGCAAGGCCTGGATGATTCCGGCCCGGTGCGGCCGCATCGTCAACATCGCCAGCATCGCCGGCCTGGGCGGCAGCATGGACGTCAAGTTCATCGCCTATGGCGCCAGCAAGGGCGCGGCGGTGAACTTCACGCGCACGCTGGCGGCGGAGTGGGGCGCCTACGGCATCACCGTCAACGCGCTGGCGCCGGGCTTCTTCCCCAGCAAGATGACGGCCGGCGTGCTGAAGGCCTACGGCGCCGAGAACCTGGCCAAGGCCGCGCCGCTGAAGCGCCTGGGCGACGATGACGACCTCAAGGGAGCCGTCCTGTTGCTGGCCAGCGCGGCGGGCAAGCACATCACCGGACAGATCCTGGCCGTGGACGGCGGCGTCAGCGCCTGCCACGGGGGCTGAGCGTCCGATGCGGCACACGCCCGGCCCGCTGGCCTTCCCGCTGCGCATCCCTTTCGTCGAGGAGCTGGGCCTCGAGCTCTGGCAGTTCGGCGGCGGCCGCGCCGAGCTGCAGGTGGACCTCGCCGAGGCCCACCTCAACAGCTGGGAGGTGGCCCACGGCGGCGTGCTGATGACGATGCTCGACGTGGCCATGGCCCACGCGGCGCGCAGCGCCCACTCGGTGGACCCGGCAACGGCGCCGGGCGTCGTGACCGTCGAGATGAAGACCAGCTTCCTGCGCGCCGCCGAGGGCCGGCTGCGCGCCGTGGGCCACTTGCTGCACCGCACCACCACGATGGCCTTCACCGAGGGCCACGTGTACGACGAAGACCATCACCTCTGCGCCCACGCCACCGCCACCTTCAAGTTCCTGCGCGCGCTGCCCACCAAGGGCCGCGCGTCCAAGGCGCTGCAACGAAACCCCGACACCGGAGACGACACCCCATGAGCACCCACCGCCGCATCGTGCTGGCCGCCCGACCCCAGGGCGAGGCCGGCCTCGAGCACTTCCGCCTCGAGACCACCGAGACGCCCGCCGTGCCCGAGGGCCACGTGCGCGTGCAGGTGCACTTCCTCAGCCTCGACCCCTACATGCGCATGCGCATGAACGACGCCAAGAGCTACGCCGCGCCCGTCGGCATCGGCGAGGTCATGGTCGGCGGCACGGTGGGCGTGGTGGCCGAGTCGCGCCACGAGGGCTTCGCGCCCGGCGACAGCGTCGTGTGCATGGGCGGCTGGCAGGAGCAGGCCGTGCTCGATGCGCGGCTGCCCGGCATGGTGCGCAAGGTCGACGCCGGCCGCGTGCCGCTGTCGGCCTACCTGGGTGCCGTGGGCATGCCCGGCGTCACGGCCTGGGTGGGCCTGAACATGATCATCGAGCCCAAGGCGGGCGAGACGGTCGTCGTCAGCGCCGCCAGCGGCGCCGTGGGCGGCGTGGTCGGCCAGCTGGCCAAGGCCCGGGGCTGCCGCGTGGTGGGCATCGCCGGCGGTTCCGAGAAGTGCGCCTACGTGGTCGACGAGCTCGGCTTCGACGCCTGCATCGACCACCGTGCGCACCGCGACGCCGCCTCGCTGGGCGCGGCACTGGACGCGGCCGCGCCCAAGGGCATCGACGGCAACTTCGAGAACGTGGGCGGCGTGATCCTCGACGTCATCCTCAGCCGCATGAACGCCTTCGGCCGCGTGGCGCTGTGCGGCCTGATCTCGGGCTACGAGGGGCAGCCGCTGGCCATCACCAACGCGCGGCTGCTGCTGACGCAGCGGCTGAAGCTGCAGGGCTTCATCGTCAGCGAGCACATGGCCCTGTGGCCCGCGGCGCTGAAGGAGCTGGGTGCCGGCGTTGCCGAGGGCCGCATCAAGTACCGCGAGACGGTGGCGCAAGGCCTGGAGGCCGCACCGGAGGCCTTCCTGGGGCTGCTGAAGGGGCGCAACTTCGGCAAGCAGGTGGTCCGGCTGGTGTGAGCGGGCCATGGCGCCGGACTGGACCTGGTCGCGCTTCGGCGGGCTCGGCGTGGACAACCTCTACGACGCGCTGGTGCTGCGCTGCCGCGTGTTCGTGCTCGAGCAGGGGCCCTACCTCGACCCCGACGGCCTCGACCGGCAGGCCTGGCACCTGCTGGGGCGCGATGCCCAGGGCGCGCTGCACGCCTACCTGCGCGTGGTGGACCCCGGCGTGAAGTTCGCCGAGCCGTCCATCGGGCGCGTGATCACCAGCCCCGAGTCCCGCGGTACTGGCCTGGGCCGGCGGCTGGTGGCCGAGGGCGTGGCGCGCTGCGCCACGGCCTGGCCGGGGCAGGGCATCCGCATCAGCGCGCAGGCTCACCTTGAGCGGTTTTACGCCGCCTTCGGCTTCGAGCGCACGGGCGCCGACTACCTGGAAGACGACATCCCCCACTGCGAGATGCTCAGGCCTCGCGAACAGGAGCAACCATGACCCTTCGTGCCGGCGGCATCGCCGTCATCACCGGTGCCGCGAGCGGTTTCGGTTTCGAGGCGAGCCAGCGGGCCGCGCAGCGCGGCATGAAGGTCGTGATGGCCGACGTGCAGGCCGATGCGCTGGCCGCCGCGCAGGGCCGGATCGAGGCCCTCGGCGCCGAGGTGCTGCCCTTCCGGCTGGACGTGTCCAAGGCCGCCGAGGTGGAGGCCCTGGCCGAGGCCACCTTCTCGCGCTTCGGCGTGCCCAGCTTCGTGTTCAACAACGCCGGCGTGGGCGCGGGCGGGCTGATCTGGGAGCACACCGCGGCCGACTGGGAGTGGGTGATCGGCGTCAACCTCATGGGCGTGGCGCACGGCGTGCGCGTGTTCACGCCGGCCATGCTGGAGGCCGCTGCCCGCGACCCGGCCTGGCAGGGCCACATCGTCAACACCGCCAGCATGGCCGGCCTGCTGAACGCGCCCAACATGGGCGTCTACAACGTCAGCAAGCACGCCGTGGTGTCGATGAGCGAGACCCTCTACCAGGACCTGGCCCTGGTGACGGACCAGGTGCACGCCCACGTGCTGTGCCCCTACTTCGTGCCCACCGGCATCAGCCGCAGCCACCGCAACCGCCCGGCCGACATGCCCGCGGCGCGGCCCACGAAGAGCCAGCTCATTGCGCAGGCCATGAGCGACAAGGCCGTCGGCAGCGGCAAGGTGACGGCGGCGCAGGTGGTGCAGTCGGTGTTCGAGGCCTGCGACGAGAACCGCTTCTACGTCTACAGCCACCCGCATGCGCTGGGCGGCGTGCAGGTGCGGCTGGAGGACATCGTCACGCCGCGCAACCCGACCGACCCCTTCGCGGCCAAGCCCGAGATCGGCGCCGAGCTGCGCAGGCAGCTGCGCGGCGGCTGAGCACCGGGGGTCGGCCCGGGCCGAGTCCGGCCCGCATCAGCGCCGTGGCGGCGGCCGCAGCGCCGCCATCAGCGGCTGCGCGCGCTGCCACAGC
>JBILSW010000310.1:0-4488 GCA_044371895.1 Rubrivivax sp. | reverse complement strand
CAGATCGGGGAGCCCGATGCTGGGCCGCCGCCGCGGCCGGGGGCCTCAGGGCTGGTCCGGGGACTGCCCGGAGGCCGGCGCCGCGGCCAGCGGTTCGAGATCGGCGTCGCAGCCCCGGCCAGCGGCGATCCAGCGCCCGGCCAGGCCCCGGGCCAGCGATACCGGCAGCCAGGGGAGCCAGCGCGCGGGTGCCGCCAGGGCGCCGCAGCGGTAGCGGGCATCGGCCGCGTACCACTCCAGCGCTGCGCAGGTGCCGCGGCGGCGGCGCGACAGCAGCATGCCCAGCGGGCAGGGCTCGGCGGCACAGCACACGCCGCAGCCGTTGCACGGCTTCCCGGTGGCCGGCTTGGTCGGTGCGGCGGGGTGCAGATGGATGATGCGCGGGCCCATGGCGCGCGCAGTCTGGCCGCGGCAGCGCCCGGCTTGTCAGGAAAGTGAGGGGTGCGCTGGCGTCTAATCCGACGGCACGAAGAGAAAGAGGCGGCTGCCACGCGGTGTTAGAGTGCCAGGGCAGACGAAGCAGGTCCTTCCCGTCCCCTTGCCGGCATCGAGACACCCGGCAAGACGGGTCGCTAATCCGCCAACCGGTGAAGCCGGGACGCGGAAGGTTGATGAACCCATCAGCAGCCCTGGAAACCAGGGCGAAAGGTGAGCGAACGATGATGCAGCAATACCGGCTCAACTCCCACCTGTTCGGGGGCAACGCGCCCTACGTAGAGGAGTTGTACGAGGCCTACCTCGACAACCCCGGCAGCGTGCCTGACAACTGGCGCGCCTACTTCGACAACCTGCAGCACGTGCCCGCCGTCGACGGCAGCAGCAGCCGCGACGTCGCCCACGCACCCGTCGTCGAGAGCTTCGCGCAGCGCGCCAAGGCCAACGCCTTCGCGCTGAAGGCCTCCGAGGCCGATCTGGCCGTGGCCCGCAAGCAGGTGCACGTGCAGAGCCTGATCGCGGCCTACCGCTTCCTGGGCAGCCGCTGGGCCGACCTAGACCCGCTCAAGCGCACCGAGCGCCCGCGCATCCCCGAACTCGAGCCGTCCTTCTACGACCTGACCGAGTCGGACATGGACATCACCTTCTCGGCGGCGAACACATACTTCTCGAAGTCCGAGCACATGACGCTGCGCGACATCGTGCAGGCGCTGCGCCAGACCTACTGCGGCACCATCGGCGCGGAGTTCATGCACTGCACCGACCCGACCGAGAAGCGGTGGTGGCAGGAGCGGCTCGAGAGCGTTCGCAGTACCCCGACGTTCACCCTCGACGAGAAGAAGCACATCCTCGATCGCCTGACCGCCGCCGAGGGCCTGGAGCGCTACCTGCACACCAAGTACGTGGGGCAGAAGCGCTTCAGCCTGGAAGGTGGCGAGAGCTTCATCGCCAGCATGGACGAACTCGTGCAGCGCGCCGGCGCAGTGGGCGTGCAGGAGATCGTGATCGGCATGGCCCACCGCGGCCGGCTGAACGTGCTCGTCAACACCCTGGGCAAGAGCCCGCAGGACCTGTTCGCCGAGTTCGACCACACCGCGAAGGAAGACCTGCCCGCTGGCGACGTGAAGTACCACCAGGGCTTCAGCTCCGACGTGACCACCCCCGGGGGCCCGGTGCACCTGAGCCTGGCCTTCAACCCCAGCCACCTGGAGATCGTCAACCCGGTGGTCGAGGGCTCGGTGAAGGCGCGTATGGACCGTCGCGGCGACAAGGAAGGCGATCAGGTCCTGCCCGTACTGGTGCACGGCGACGCGGCCTTTGCCGGCCAGGGCGTGGTCATGGAGACGCTGGCGCTGGCGCAGACGCGCGGCTACTACACGGGTGGCACCGTGCATCTCGTGGTGAACAACCAAATCGGCTTCACCACCAGCGACCCGCGCGACAGCCGCAGTACGCTGTACTGCTCCGACGTGGTCAAGATGATCGAGGCGCCGGTGCTGCACGTGAACGGCGACGATCCCGAGGCCGTGGTCTGGTGCACTCGGCTGGCCATGGACTATCGCCAGAAGTTCAACAAGGACGTGGTGGTCGACATCGTCTGCTTCCGCAAGCTGGGCCACAACGAGCAGGACACGCCCTCGCTGACCCAGCCGCTGATGTACAAGAAGATCGCGCAGCACCCCGGCACGCGCAAGCTCTACGGCGACAAGCTCGTCAACCAGGGCGTGCTCCAGACGGAGGGGTCCGACAGTCCGGACGCCATGGTCAAGGCCTACCGCGCCGCGATGGACGAAGGCCGCCACACCGTGGACCCGGTGCTCACCAACTTCAAGAGCAAGTACGCCGTCGACTGGGCGCCCTTCCTGGGCAGGAAGTGGACGGACGCCGCCGACACCGCGCTGCCGCTGGCCGAGATCAAGCGCCTGGCCGAGAAGATCACCACCATCCCGGGCAACTTCAAGCTGCACCCGCTGGTGGAGAAGGTCATCGCCGACCGTGCCGCCATGGGCCGCGGCGAGATCAACGTCGACTGGGGTATGGGCGAGACGCTGGCGTATGCGTCGCTGGTGGCCAGCGGGCACGCCGTGCGCCTGAGCGGCGAGGACTGCGGGCGCGGCACCTTCGTGCACCGCCACGCCGTGCTGCACGACCAGAACCGCGAGAAGTGGGATACCGGCACCTACATCCCGCTGCAGAACGTGGCCGACAACCAGGCGCCGTTCGTCGTCATCGATTCGATCCTCTCGGAGGAGGCGGTGCTGGGCTTCGAGTACGGCTACGCGAGCGCCGAGCCGGGCACGCTGACCATCTGGGAGGCGCAGTTCGGCGATTTCGCCAACGGCGCGCAAGTCGTCATCGACCAGTTCATCGCATCCGGCGAGGTGAAGTGGGGCCGCGTGAATGGCCTGACGCTGATGCTGCCGCACGGCTACGAGGGCCAGGGGCCCGAGCACAGCAGCGCCCGCCTGGAGCGCTTCATGCAGTTGGCCGCCGACAACAACATGCAGATCGTGCAGCCCACGAGCGCCAGCCAGATCTTCCACCTGCTGCGGCGGCAGATGGTGCGGCAGTTCCGCAAGCCGCTGATCATCTTCACGCCCAAGAGCCTGCTGCGGGCCAAGGACGCCACGAGCCCGCTTTCGGAGTTCACCAAGGGCGAGTTCCGCACCGTCATCGGGCTGCAGCGTGACGAGGTCGAGGGCGAGAAGGTCCGGCGCGTCGTCTGCTGCTCGGGCAAGGTGGCGTACGACCTGATCAAGAAGCGCGACGAGAAGAAGGCCTCGGACGTGGCGATCATCCGCGTGGAGCAGCTCTACCCGTTCCCGCACAAGGCCTTCGCGGCCGAGATGAAGCGCTTCCCCAACGCCACCGAGGTGGTGTGGTGCCAGGACGAGCCGCAGAACCAAGGTGCCTGGTTCTTCGTGCAGCACTACGTGCACGAGAACATGGTCGAAGGCCAGAAGCTGGGCTACGCCGGCCGCCCGGCCAGCGCCTCGCCCGCGGTGGGCTACAGCCACCTGCACCAGGAGCAGCAGAAGGCGCTGCTCGACCAGGCCTACGGCAAGCTCAAGGGCTTCGTGTTGACCAAGTGATGCCTGCTGCCGCGGGCCGGCCCTGCGCCGGCCCGCTTGCGCCCGCGCGCCCCTACATCCAGAACTGCTGAGAAACCAAGATGTCGATCGTAGAAGTCAAGGTCCCGCAACTGTCCGAATCCGTGGCCGAAGCCACGCTGCTGCAATGGAAGAAGAAGCCCGGTGAGGCCGTCGCCATCGATGAGATCCTCATCGAGGTCGAGACCGACAAGGTCGTGCTCGAGGTGCCGTCGCCTGCCGCCGGCGTGCTGGCCGAGGTCGTGCAGGCCGACGGCGCCACCGTCGTGGCCGACCAGCTGATCGCGAAGATCGACACGGCCGCCAAGACCGGCGCCATGGCGGCCGCGACCGCCGCTGCTCCCCCGGCCGCCGCGGCGCCCGCCGCACCCGCGGCCGGCGCCTCCAAGGCCGGCGTGGCCATGCCCGCTGCGGCCAAGCTGATGGCCGACCACAGCTTGGCCCCCGGATCGGTGCCCGGCACCGGCAAGGACGGCCGCGTCACCAAGGGCGACGTGCTCGGTGCCGTGACCGCCGGTGCCGCTGCGGCGGCCCCGCCCGCCGCCGTGCCCGCTCCGGTGGCCGTGGCGCCGGCCGCCGCCGTGGCACGGCCGCTGCCATCCGTGGCCGCGCCTGGCGTGAACCTCGGGGATCGCCCTGAGCAGCGCGTGCCGATGAGCCGGCTGCGCGCCCGCGTGGCCGAGCGCCTGCTGCAGAGCCAGGCCACGAACGCCATCCTGACCACCTTCAACGAGGTCAACATGGCCCCGCTGATGGAGATGCGCAAGCGCTTCCAGGAGAAGTTCGAGAAGGAGCACGGCGTCAAGCTCGGCTTCATGAGCTTCTTCGTCAAGGCCGCCGTGGCGGCGCTGAAGAAGTACCCGGTGCTCAACGCCTCGGTGGACGGCAACGACATCGTCTACCACGGCTACTTCGACATCGGCATCGCGGTGGGCTCGCCGCG
>JBILSW010000309.1:0-4492 GCA_044371895.1 Rubrivivax sp. | reverse complement strand
CTTCTCGAAGGGGCTGTTCCTCAACCCCCGGGAGGTGCCCTCGCCGCTGATCGGCCGCCCGGCGCCTGGCTTCAGCCTGCCCGTGGTGGGCGATGCGCAGCGCGCCTTCAGCCCCGCCGACATGAAGGGCCAGGTCTGGCTGCTCAACGTGTGGGCGCCATGGTGCGTGTCGTGCCTGCAGGAGCACAAGTTCCTGATGGCGCTGGCGCAGAGCCGGCAGGCGCCGCCCATGGTGGGCCTGAACTGGAAGGACCGCAACCGCGACGCCCAGCGGCTGCTCGCGCGCACCGGCAACCCCTACGTCGCGGTGCCCGACGATCCCACCGGCCGCGCCGGCATCGACTGGGGCGTGACCGGCACGCCCGAGACCTACCTGATCGACCGCGACGGCATCGTGCGGCTCAAGCACGTGGGCCCGATCGACCCCCAGGTCTGGCAGAGCAGGTTCGTGCCCAAGCTCAAGGAGCTGGGCGCATGAGACTGTTCCGCGTTGAGCGGCCCCGGGTGGGGCTGCTGCTGGGCCTGTCGTTGGGCGTGTCGCTGGCGGTGGCGGCCGGCCCCGCCGCCACGGGCTTGTCGCCCGCGGCGACCGCGCCCGCCGTGGCGCAGCCGCTGTTCCCCGACGTGCAGATCGAGGAGCGGCTGACCCGGCTGTCGCGCGAGCTGCGCTGCGTGGTGTGCCAGAACGAGGCGCTGGCGGACTCGCCGGCCGAGCTGGCTGGCGCGATGCGCCAGGAGATCCGCGACCTCATGAAGGCCGGCAAGACCGACCGCGAGGTGATCGACTTCCTGACGGCGCGCTACGGCGACTTCGTGCTGTTCCGTCCTCCGCTCAAGCCCCTGACCTACCTGCTGTGGGTCGGGCCCTTCGTGTTCCTCGCCGTCGGCGCCCTGGTGTGGGTCGTGGCCCTGCGCACGCGCCGCACCTTCAGGCCCGCCCCCGTGGACGATGCCCAACGTGCGGCCGCCGCCCGCCTGCTCGAAGACCAGCCATGAACGAGTTCCGGGCCGTGACCCTTTTCCTGGCGCTGGCCGTGGTCGGCCTGGTCGCGGCGCTGGCCTTCGTGCTGCCCCACCTGATGCGCAGCCGCGCGGCCGCGCCCGACCCGACGTTGCGGCGCGACGTCAACCTCGCCGTCTATCGTGAGCAGCTGAAGGACCTCAAGGCCGAGCGGTCCGTCGCGGGCCTGTCGGAGGAGGAGTTCGATGCTACGCGGCGCGAACTGGAGATCCGCGCCGCCGAGGACGCCCTGGTGCCCGCCGACGGCGCGCCGCCGGCGTCCGTGCCCGGGCCGAGCCGCAGGCTCGGCGTCGCGCTGGCAGCGCTGCTGCCCGTGGCCGCGTTCGGCCTGTACTTCTGGCTGGGCAACCCCGCCGTGTTGACGGCCATTGCCGCCAACCCCGGCGCCGCGCGCGCCGCCGCCGAGCCCAGCCCGGAACAGATCATGGGCATGATCGGCAAGATCGAGGCCCGCACCCAGTCGCACCCCGACGACGGCGCGGCCTGGGAGGCCCTGGCCATGGCCAACGTGCTCGCTGCGCGCTGGCCCGCCGCGGTGCAGGCCTACGAGCGGGCGCACCGGCTGCTGCCCGAGAAGCCCTCGGTGCTGGTGGGCTACGCCGAGTCGCTGGCCATGAACGCCAACCAGGTGCTGGCCGGGCGGCCGATCGAGCTGGTGAACCAGGCGCTGCGGCTCGACCCTGTCAACGCCAAGGGGCTGGAGCTGGCCGTCGTCCACGCCTACCAGACCGGGAACTACGCCAGAGCGCTCGAGTTCATCGACCGCCTCGGCCGCGAGGCGGCACCCGACACGGCCTACGGCCGCGAGGTGATGGCCATGCGCGAGGACGCCCAGCGCCGCCTGCAGGCCGGCGGCGCGGCGGCGGCCGGAGCCGCGCCCGCTGTGACCGAGGCGCCCGCAGCGAAGACGGCCGCTCCCGCGGGCAGCGTCTCGGGCCGGGTCGACGTGGCCGAGGCCTTGAAGCCGCGCATCGGCCCGCAAGCGGCGGTCTTCGTGGTGGCGCGCGCGGCGCAGGGCGGCCCGCCGCTGGCGGCGGTGCGCCTGCCGCTCGCGACATGGCCGCTCTCGTTCAGGCTCGACGACAGCATGGCCATGATCCCCGGCAGCGTGCTGTCAGGGCAACGGGCGGTGGCGCTGGTGGCCCGCATCTCGGCCTCGGGCAACCCGATCGCGCAGCCCGGCGACCTGGAAGGGCGACTCGACGGCGTGGCCGTCGGATCCGACGGCGTGCGGCTGCTGATCGACCGCGTGCTGCCCTGAGGCATCGGCGCCGCCCCGTTCGGATCGGCCGAAAAGCGCACGAAAAGCGCGGCTTCTCCTCGAAACCACGCCCCCGTCACCCCCTGCACCGGGGGTGCGCGTTCGTACAATTCGTTCTAAGCGAGTTGTTCACAGGGTCGCACCCAGCGGCAACAGGCCGCGCAGGGGCGAGCGCCGCGTGAGGCGAGGTTTTTTCGGGCGGCCGGCCCTCGACAAGGACGGAACATGAATCGAAGCGATTCGCTGGTGCGTTGGTTCTGCAAGGTCCTGGGCTTGCTCGCGCTGGCCTTCGGCCTGGGCACAGCCCGGGCGCAGACGGCCAAGGTGTCGACTGACCTGCTCGCGGCCATCTCGGCGCCGGCCGGCACGACCCCGGCGGTTCCGTGGGCCCGGTCGCTGCCGTCGGGCCTGCACGTGCAGGTGCTCGTCAATGCCATCGGCACCGACCCCGAGCTGACCGCACTGCGCAGCGACATCGTGGCCCGCGGCGGCTCGGTCATCTACAACTTCATCTCGGTGCGCGGGCTGGCCGCCATGCTGCCGGCCGCGGCCGTGCTGCCGCTGGCCGGCCGCACCGACGTGCTGGGCATCACCCCCAACCGCAGCACGGTGCGCATGGGCGTGCTGGGCGCGCTGGTGTCGGCCGCACAGGCCACGCCGGGCGCCGGGGCCGGCGCGTTCAACGGCGCGGGCGTCGGCATCGCGGTGCTCGACAGCGGCATCGACTGGCGACACAGCCAGTTCCGCGATGCCAGCAACGACTCCCGCGTGCGCGGCGTGGTCGACATCGTGGCGTTGGGCCGTTCGCTGGGCGACCGCTGGCAGAAGGGCCGCGACTACTCCGTCGACGCCAAGCGCAGCATCGACGGCACGAAGTGGAAGCACGGCGACAAGAAGAACCGGCCGAACTCAAGCAACCCCGATCCCTACGGCCACGGCACCCACGTGGCGGCGGTGGCCGCCGGCAGCGGCAGCGTCGCGGCAGGCGCCAGCCTGTACGACGTGCGCGTGCTCGACGAGCGCGGCATCGGCACCATGGCCGACGCGCTGCTGGGCATGGACTGGGTGCTGCAGCGGGCGCGGCTGTCCAACATCCGCGTCGTCAACCTGAGCCTGGGCGCGGCCTCGACCGATTCCTTCCTGCTCGATCCGCTGGCCCGCGCCGCGCGCAGCGCCACGGCAGCCGGCCTGGTGGTGGTGGCTGCCGCCGGCAATGCCGGCAAGAACGCCGCCGGCCAGCAGGTTCACGGCACCATCGTCTCGCCCGGGCACGAGCCCTCGGTGATCACGGTGGGGGCGGTCAATACCTACGCCACGGCCTCGACGAACGACGACGCCGTCACCGGCTTCAGCTCGCGCGGGCCCACGCGGGGCTCGCTGCCGCTGGCCGGCGGCCGGCGCTGGGTGGACAACCTCGTCAAGCCCGATCTGGTGGCCCCGGGCAACAAGCTGGTGGCGGCGGCGTCCGTCACCGCTGGCGGCAGCAACCCGCCCTGGAACCTGCTGGCCGCCAGCTACCCGCAGTTGCAGGTGGCGGGCGCGGCCAACGCGCAGTCGCGCCGGATGCAACTGTCGGGTAGCTCGGTGGCCGCCCCGGCCGTGGCCGGCACGGCCGCGGTGCTGCTGCACGCCAACCCCGGCCTGACGCCGCCGCTGGTGAAGGCCATCCTGCAGTACACGGCGCTGCCGGTGGGGCAGGGCGGCCTGCTGGTGCAGGGCACCGGGCAGCTCAACGTTGACGGCGCCACGCGGCTGGCGCGCGTGCTGCGCACCGACCTGGCCACCGCGCTGGCGGCGGGCACGCTGGCCAGCGGCGCCAACCTGCTGGCGGCCGGGCAGGTGATGCCCGTGGCCAGCAGCACGGTGGCGGGGCAGTCGCGCGCCTGGAGCCGGCTGGTCACCGCCGGCGGCAACCGGCTGCTGACGGGCGACGCGCTGTTCACGCGCTGGCAGCCCATCTACGACCCCGGCCTGACCTGGGCGCGGCAGCTCACGCTGCGCAGCACCGTCAGCTACCGTCCCGCCAGCAACAGCGCCGGCGTGGCCGCCAACACGGTGGTCAGCGGCGTGGTGGAGCGCAACGCTCTGGCCGGCAGCGCGCTGCTGAGCCCCGGCGTGCGCGTGCTCGACGCCCTGGCTGGCAGCGCCGCAGCGGGCGCCTCGTGGCTGCTGCAGCCGGTGGGGACGCTGGCGGGGTATGCGGCGGTGGG
>JBILSW010000308.1:0-4499 GCA_044371895.1 Rubrivivax sp. | reverse complement strand
GGATGCTCGCACGACCCTACACAGGCGTGCGTCACGACGGAGTGCTGTATCTCGGACAGATCTATCTGCGCTTGCAGCCCGAGATCTTCAAGCGCGACCTGTTTTTCGCCTACGGCTCGCAAGACCAGTACTCCCTGTTCTCCAGTATCTGCGCCTACGTGCACCAGTGGCTTGGCCAGGAGGGCTCGCAGTTCCTGGTACTGCTGCTAAGCCACTGCGTGTTGATGCTGGCTGCTGCCTGGCTGCTCAAGCCGCTCGGCACGGTAGCCTATCGGGTGTTGGGGCTGGTGGCACTGGCCGTAATGCCGCATTTCTATGGCGGCATGGGCATCTTCTCCTACGCCGAAACATTCGTCACAGCCCGAACTCTGGCAGAGCCGATTGGGTTGGTCGCGTTGGCGCTACTGGTGCACGGGCATCGCCTCGGGGCAGCAATGGCCGCCGTCGCGGCGGCGCTCCTGCACCCGCTGATGGCATTGCCGGTGCTCGTGGTGGGGTGGCTCGCGATGGTCCAGGAGGACCGCCGCTGGCTCTGGCTGTCTGTGCCCGCTGCCGTGATGACCAGCGCCATAGCCATCGCGGGTGTTGGCCCTGCCGCCAACCTTTCGCGTCGCTACGACGACGCCTGGCTGGCGGTCGTGCAGACCGCCAACCCGTTCGTGTTCCCACTCGGCTGGGCAGCGTCGAGTTGGGCGCTGGTGGTGGGGGTGCTGCTCTTCCTGCACCTGGGGGGGCGGTTGCTGCCTTTTCCCTTGGCGCGGCTGTCAAGGGCCGCTTCGTTGGGCGCGACGCTGCTCATGGTCGTCTCGATCCTTGGAAGCGATGTTCTCCACAATATCCTGCTGACGCAGCTGCAGCTGTGGCGCGCATTGTGGGTTGCGCATCTTCTGGCGATCGTGCTGCTGCCCGCGGTCGTGTGGCGTTTGTGGAGCCTTGGCGGCCCCTGGCGGACTGTTGCCGTCGCCATCGCCGCGGCCGCGGTGGCGTTGACCGCCGAGTGGCCCAGCAGCCCCTTGATCCTCGCCTGGGTGCTGGCACTGTGCCTGCTGGCGCGCATGAAGCTAGCGGCCCTGGGTGGACGGGAGTGGACGTGGCTGCTCACCGCGAACATTGCCGTGATGCTGCTGTTGAGTGCCCTTCTCTTGCTCAGCAATCTGCGGCAACTGTTGCACAAAGGCGTTGACCTCGACGTCTCCGTGATCGCCTGGTCCTTGGCCACCACACCCTTGCTGGTGCTCGCGCTCGCCTGGTGGACCCTGGAACGCACCGGAAGTTTGCCCCGGCCCCGGCTATGGGGTGGCATCCTGGCGCTGGGCTTGCTGGTCACGGGCGCTGCCGATTGGGATCGCCGCACCGACACACAACGCATCGTCGAGGCCAGACCAGGGACGCCGCACCCGTTCGCGCTGAAGACAGAGCCGGATTCGCAGATCTATTGGGGCGAGTCGTTGAATCACACCTGGGCGATGCTCGGGCGGGTGAGCTATTTCACCGACCACCAAGGATCAGGCGTGCTGTTCGAGCGCCAGACCGCGATGGAGTTCGAGCGCAGGCGCCAAGTCTTCTCCAAGCTCAGCTTCCAGCGGCAGATCTGCATGATGCTGGCCGGCCTCGAGCAAAACCCGAATTGGGCTGCCGAGTGCGTGCCGGACGTCGAACTCGTCATCGAGGTCTGCCGCACCGACCGCGGGCCCGACTACCTGGTGTTCCCGTTCGCACTGCCTCGTGGCTCCGTCGCCAGCTGGACGCTGGCCCCCGGCGACGCGCCGCCGACTTCTTACCACCTCCATGACTGTGCCAAGCTTCGCTGATGACGCCGTCCTGACGCCGGAGCCGCTGGCCGGGAACGCTCCCCTGCCTGCCGTGCGGCCCTGGCCGGCCGAGCTGGTCCGCTACTTCCTGTGCAGTGCGCTGGCGCTTGCCATCGATGTGGCGGTGTTCAGCCTGGGCTTGCGGCTGGGGCTTTCCTGGGCCAGTGCAGCTGCGGCAGGCTTCTCCTGTGGCGTCGTGGTTGCCTACGCGTTGAGCGTGCGGTTTGCCTTCGCACGTCGCTCACTGGCTGACTCGCGCGTCGAGTTCGCGCTCTTCGCCCTCATTGGCGTGATAGGCCTGATGCTGACCGAGTTCATCCTCTGGCTGCTGATTGCCCGCCTTGGCTCGGAGCCACACCTGGCGAAGCTGGTGGCGGCCGGGTTCGTCTTTCTCTTCAACTTCACTTCGCGCAAGCTCATGCTCTTCCGGCAGCAGCTTGGCTCGGGGCCCACCGACTGAGGCGTGCTTGGACAAGAAGGTCGTGATCATTGGCGCCGGACCCGCCGGCTTGACGGCGGGCCTGGAACTCGTTCGTGCCGGCGTTCGGGACGTGACCGTGCTGGAGGCCACGCAGGACATCGGAGGTCTGTCGAAGACGGTCAACCACAAGGGCAATCGCATCGACATCGGGGGCCACCGCTTCTTCAGCAAGAGCGACTGGGTCATGGACTGGTGGCGGGAACTCATGCCAGTGGCCTCGCCTGAAGGGCAGTCGCCGGCAGATGCTGTGCGCATCGGGTACCAGGGCGCGCATCGCCTGCTCGGTCGCGGGCAGCTCACCGCTCGCGAGAGCGATGAGCGCGTAATGCTGCTGAGGAACCGGATGTCCCGCATCTACTGGGGCGGCAAGTTCTTCGATTACCCGCTGAAGCCCGGCTTCGACATGGCCGCAAAGCTGGGCCCAGTGAAGTGTGCGAAGCTGGGCGCGAGCTACCTTCGCAGCAGCCTGTTCCCGATCCAGCCGGAGCGTTCGCTCGAGGACTTCTTCATCAATCGCTTCGGGCGCGCGCTGTACAGGCAGTTCTTCAAGGAGTACACAGAGAAGGTCTGGGGCGTGCCCTGCAGCGACATCAGTGCGGCCTGGGGCGCACAGCGCGTGAAGAGCCTGTCAATCGGCAAGATGCTCCTTCATGCGGCCCGCAAGGCCGTCAAGGGAGGTGGTGCTGCAGCCGAACAAACGTCCTTGATCGAGCACTTCCTCTACCCCAAGTACGGGCCGGGTCAGATGTGGGAGTCGGCGGCGCAGGAATTCGAGAAGCAGGGCGGGCGGCTGGTCAAGGGCGCCGCGGTGGAACAGGTCTTGCGCCAGGACGACATGGTCTGCTCGGTGCGTGCGCGCCGCACCGACGGCACCTTAGTCGACTTGGATGCCAGCCATGTGGTGTCGACGATGCCGGTGCGCGATCTTGTCCAGGCTCTTCGCCCTGCTCCGACACCGGAAGTGGTGCAGATCGGATCGGCTCTGCAGTATCGGGACTTCATCACGGTGGGATTGCTCTACCGCAAACTGCGCCCCACGGCCGCATCGATCTGCGGCACGACTCATCTCGTACCGGACAACTGGATCTACATCCAAGAGCCAGGCGTCAAGGTAGGCCGGCTTCAGGTGTTCAACAACTGGAGCCCGTACATGGTGGCCGATCCGGGCACGGTATGGCTTGGCTTGGAGTTCTTCGCCCGCGACGACGACGAGCTGTGGGCCATGGGCGACGACGCACTGAAGTCGCTGGCCATTCGCGAGATGCGGCAACTGGGGCTCGCCGACGAAGGCGACGCGCTCGATGCCACGGTGATTCGAATGCCCAAAGCCTATCCTGGCTACTTCGGTGCCGCTTACGAGCGATTCGACGAGGTTCGCGGCTGGCTGGACGGCCTCAAGAATCTTTATCTGGTGGGCCGCAATGGCATGCACCGCTACAACAATCAGGATCACTCCATGCTCTCGGCTCGACTGGCCGCCCAGGGGATCGTGCGCAACGCGCCGAACCATGCCGACATCTGGGCGGTGAACATCGACGACGAGTATCACGAAGAGCGGACAGAGGAGTCTTCGGCTGCCTCGGGTGCCGCCGTCGGCGGACACGTGGCCGGGTCGGCCTGAGCTCGCCCAGCTGAAGGACCGGGATCGAAAAGCACACTATCGTGTGCTGATCATGCCGTCCGCAGCGCTCGCCCCGTCGGTTGTCCTCGCCCTCGCCGCCCCCACCCTCCCCACCCTCCTCGCCCTCAACCTCCCCCCCTCCCCCACCTTCCTCAACCAGGCCCTGGCTTTCGGCCTGTGGGCCGCCTTCGCGATGGTCACCGCCCCGGTGGCCGTGCGCCTGCGCCTCGGCGCCCCCGAGGCGGCGCTGGGGCTGCTGGCGGGGGCCGTGGCGCTGTCGTGGGGCCCGGGCACCTTGCCCTCGACGCTGGCCCTGTCGGCCCTGGCCTCGCTGGCCGCCGCGCTGCTCATGCTGCAGGCCGGCCGCTCGGCCTCGGGCGCGGGCGGGGGGGGCGATGTGTTCGCGCTGTTCTGCTGGGGCCTGCTGCTGGCCGGGGTGGCCAACGTCGCCATCGCGCTTGTGCAGGTGTTCATGCCCGCCTGGGCCGATGGGCAGTGGGTCGCCGCGTCGGGCCTGGTCGGCCGCGCCGTGGGCAACCTGCGCCAGCCCAACCACCTGAGCAGCGTGTTGCTGTGGGGCTGCATC